>NZ_CP104558.1:2832500-3132500 GCF_025398035.1 Rossellomorea vietnamensis | reverse complement strand
AATGTGATATACGCACTTGGCAAACTGGACATCGAAAACCTTACATTCGACGTGACCGATTATCAGGAATTGGACAAGGGCTTCGACTTTTATGCTCCTCAAACATTCGAAGGAAAAAGCCATGAACGGTTAATGTTCGGCTGGGCCGGTATGGCCGAAGTGGAATATCCAACCGACAAAGAGGATTGGGCCCACTGCCTTACACTTCCCAGGAAGCTTGATATCGTGAACGGCCTTCTCGTTCAAAAGCCGGCTACTGAATTGAAGCAGCTTCGAAGCAAATCACATTCAGGGAGCCTGACGTTGGATAAAGACTCAACCAATCTCCATTCCGGTTTCCGTTCATTTGAGTTGGAAGCATCCATCGAATCCCATGGAGCAGACTCTTTCGGGCTGGAACTCTTCTCATCGGAAACAGAGGGACTTGTCTTAGCATTTGATCGTTCGAACCAAACGGTGACGTTGAATCGCGAGAATTTCCATTCCTCATTTGATAAGCAAAATGGTTTGGTGCGAAGTGCTGAGCTCAGCATCGGGGACAGCGTTAAACTACAGGTATTCTGTGACAGAAGCATCGCCGAAATTTTTATCAATGACGGTGAAGTGGTCTTTACAACAAGGGTCTTCCCCATAGAGCAATCAACCGGAGTCAAACTGTTCACCGATAAAGAACTAACCTGCAGCTACGCGATCCATCAAATGAAGAGTACGAACTCACTTTAGATAAATGTCTTCCCCCCACTGGTATGATTTAGATCGTTGGGACGTAGGAACGGGTACACATAAAGACGAAGGGAAGAAACCCTTCGTCTCTTTTTTATTTTGATCGCTTACTTGTTCCGAGATTTTATAAATGAATAGTGAGCTGGAGATTTTTCGACACCTTGGCATGAATATCTCGAATCTCGCATGATTAGTTGGATACAGGGTGTAATCTTTCGAAAAGAGGCATGATTTTTTGATTTCCCGCTCGATTATAGCCAATTCTCGCATGATTCATTTAAAAATATTGATTTACTTAGTCCAAGTTTCCCCCCCCAAGATGGGCTTCTAACCTAAATAAAGAAAATGCGACCTGAAATATGGGAAAAAGACGAGGTCAACACCCTGTCCAACTTATTTCTTCAATAATCGCACAACCTGCTCCACCGTCACCCGGATCTGTTCACTCGTAACCTCACTCCTCAAGGCTTCCTCCAGCGACCGGCATTCCGTCTGAATCGAAAACACCGCATCGAGATACTGATTCACCTCAGCCAAATCCGTATCGATCCGACCCGCAAGCCCGATCACTCTCTTACCGTGCTTCTTCGCAAGTCGCGCAACCCCAACAGGTACTTTCCCCATTAATGATTGCTGATCGAGACTTCCTTCACCGGTAAAAACAATATCCGACTCCATTACTTTCTCTTCCAACCCCGTAAGTTCTATAATCGTGTCCACGCCTGATTGAAGATCACCATTTAAAGCGGCCACGATACTTCCACCGAGTCCTCCGGCAGCTCCAGATCCGGCTACCTTTTGAACGTCAACACCATATGCTTCTTTAAATAGGGACGCAAGCCTCACCAACCCGGCATCAAGCTCAAGAACCCCTTCAGTTGTGGCCCCCTTCTGCCTGCCAAAAATATGAGCAGCACCTTTCTCTCCATAAAAAGGATTCGTGACGTCACTCGCAATCGTAAACGAGCATTCCTCCAGTCCGGGTAACCGTTCACGATCAGAAAACGAAGCCGCGTGAAGCATCGGATTCCCTTCCACACCGAGCTCGGCTCCATCCCCATCATAAAACGTCCATCCCAAAGCCTGCAGCATCCCGGCGCCACCATCATTCGTCGCGCTACCCCCAAGGGAAATGACGATTTTACGATATCCGTTCTGAACAGCATCCTTGATCTGTTCACCCAAGCCATACGTATTCGCCTTCATCGGGTCCCGCTTCTCAAACGGAACAAGGGGAAGTCCACTGCTTCTCGCACTCTCGATAAACGCCGTGTCCCCGTTCAGAACAACATATCGGGCAACAACAAGATTCATTAACGGATCATGGACCTCTACTTCTTTCTCTTCTCCATCAAGGCAAGTGAGCAGGGCATCCAGGGTCCCCTCTCCACCATCCGCCATAGGAGAGTTTTCTACATAAGCGGATGGGCAGGCAGATAGAATCCCCTTCCGCGCTGCTTCCCCCACTTCAAAGGCAGATAATGAATCCTTATAAGAATCCGATGCTATTAAAACATTCATCTCCTACACGCTCCTATAAAAAGATGCCAGAAGCCTGACAAAGCGACTGACATCTCCATTCATCTATTGTTTTACCCACATAAATTCATATGGACGTAATTCCACAACTTCACTTACTTCTTTCCCGCTCACGAGATCAACTCCTGAGTGGGGCAGGTTCACTTCAACAGACTTCGCATCCAGATTGACGACAAACAAGATGCTTTCTCCTGTTTCCTCATTGAATCGCTTCAGTCCGAATACATTCCCACCAAGTTCCAACACTTCCTGTCCTGCGTACGGAGAAAAAGCTGATTCCTTCTGACGGATCGAAATCATTTCCTGCAAGCCTTCGAAAATCCCTTTGCGACGTGAATCCGTCTGTAATTCCTCTAGGATACTGCCAAGCTCCAGCTTCTCACGATTGATCCGGCGGTTGATGCCAGATGCTTCAACACCGGCTTCATCATTATGAGAACCAAGTAAAGAATGATAATAAATAGCCGGGACTCCCACAAACGATAACAGGATGGAATGTGCAGCCAGCATCTTCTTCACTTCAAGTTCTTCCGTCGTATCCTCGCCTTGATTGACCAGGGCTGCCGAATAGTTGATGTTCAGTTCATAGACAGACTGGCTGCCGTCACTATTGGCCTTATACGAAACACGACCGCCGTTTTCTTTCACTTTATTCACAAGCAGCTGTTTGTCGTCCTCGGTCAGGATCCCTTCAGTCGGACGCATCCCGATTCCATCATGGCTTGCAAGGAAATTGAAATAGGTTGCAGTATCCGAAACAGTATCAATCGTTTTCGCCCATTCCGTCAGCTTTTCACCATTGTGCGTCGTCAGTGAAAACAGCACCAATGGAGGCAGGGAGAATTGATAAACCATATTGGCTTCATCCGTTCCATCACCGAAATAGCTGATGTTCTCTTGATGAGGGACATTGGTTTCCGTGATGATCTGCGTATTCGGCTTGAAGTAGTCCATGACCTCTCTCCACAGCTTGATGATTTCATGTGCCTGTGGCAAATGGATGGAAGTGGTGCCTGATTCCTTCCAGATGAACCCGATGGCATCCAGGCGAATGCTTGTCCCGCCTTTACTTGCATACTCCAGTAATATATCCGTTGTTTCCTCTAATACCGGGAAGTGGCGGAAATTCAAGTCAACCTGGTCTTCACTGAAGGTCGTCCAAGCCGTTTTCACGCCGTCACTTCCTTCGTATTCATGATACAAAGGCGAAGTGCGGGGACGGACCACGGCACTCGTGTCAAAAGAAGGATCTTTCGGAACGAAGTATTCCTGATATCTCTCTTCACCCTTTAGATACCCTTGGAACCATTCACTCGATTTCGAAATATGATTGGCTACAAAATCAAACATTAAGCGGTAATCCTGAGACAGCTCTTCAATGTTCGACCAATCACCGAGCTTCTCATCCACTTGACGATAGTCCACGACAGAGAATCCATCATCGGACGTATAAGGAAACATCGGCAGCAAGTGGACATCCGTAACAGAACCCTTCACCTTTTCATTTAAGAAGGTGTGAAGAGAGGAAAGCGTGGGCTTGCCCTCTTCATAAATACTGTCACCATATGTGATGAGATACACGTTTTCTTCTGACACGGGTGCTGCACTTTCCCAAGAGTAGCGGCTCCATTTATCCAAAAGCTCCGTAAAAGAAGTCAGGAACTCCTCTTTGAAATCATCCCCGTAAATCGTTCGCAATCTCTTTTCTACATTTTGTACTAATTCTTGCTTTGTCATCTTTTCACCTTCTTAAGATAGTTTTAATGTAAGGTAGCCCTGCGGATTGACTTCAATCTCCGTTTCAGCATCCTCTTGATATTCCTCTGCCAGATTCGTGATGGACACCTTACTGAATTTGTGTTTCAACGTCACGGTTTGAACGGTTTCCGTCGGGTTGAACAAACGAACAACCATCGACTTGTCATCATAGGCCCGCTTGCAGCTGCTCATCACAATAGAAGGATTGTCCATTTCCAATAATGAAACCTGGTCATCCATCTCCTTCACCGGATAAGGAATCTCAAAACGCTCCAACCGCTCTTCAAAGGTATTTAAGTTTTGTTTCTGATAAGAAGCATGTCGATCAACGTATTGATCCGTCAGCCCGAACATCTCCACAGGCTCTGCATCCCCGACATAAAGTGCATATTCAAACACCATCTTCTGCTTCATCTGCGCGTCAGGGGTGTAGACAACTTTATTGTTAATACCCGATGCTCTTCCCGGACGCCACATAAGATCATCTTTCCCTAACAAACCGACGCTTCTGAATAGAGTAAGAGCAAGTTCTCCTGTCTCCTTCACCACTTCATACTCCTTGATCCCTCTAGTAACGGCAGCAAATGTATGAGAGTCGGTCGAAACCCCGGCAAAGTTCTCAAGACTATAAATCGGTACCGGCGCTTCCGCAAAACCATTCTCTTTCCACCCCGTCATATACGGATTGTCCACACTCCGCTCAATCAGCCCGAAGCCCTGATCGGCAAACGTAGTTTGAGGCTGCTTCACTCCAGTATTCAATCGAACCCGTACACGGTGATCTTCCACTGCATTGTTGATCGTATGCTGGACCCGAACGAACTTCTCCTGTTTTCGAAGTTCAATCGTTGTGATGATTACCAATGATTCACTGTTGATTTCCCCCTGACGGTCCTCCAGATTCCCTGGAACAAGTGCCTCATGCTTCACCATGATTTTCTGTGATAGCACGCCTGCTTCAACAGAAAGCAGTTCACCCTTTTCCATCCAGAGAGGTTGATCCCCTTCCAAAGGAGAGAAGTCATAAGAATCTCCCGCATCTCCTACATTTTCAAAACGAAGCAGATTGGAGATTACAGTGCCATTGTCTTTCTCCGTCAAAGTGAGGTTCCCTTGGGCAAATTCCACTTTAACGTGTTCATTTTCAACGGTCTGAGTACCGCTCTCTTCAAGCTTATTCAACCCATCGTTCATTTCTTCCACGAGGTACGTCTCATACCCTAATCCAGCAACATCCCTCACATCTGCCATCACGACGGTACGGTAATAACCCGGCACTTCTACCTGCTTCTCACCTTCTGCTGTGACCACGATTTTCTTGCCACCGCTGATATATTCCTGGTCAATGGCTTCGATCGCTAGATGCTCTCCATCACGTTTCTTCACGTTGAATTGGTCAGACTTCGTAAACAGGATAGCCTCAACCGTTCCGGAAAAAGTAGACGCATTCGTATTAAAGAAGACAAAAATGGAGTCATTACCGAGTTTCCTACTGATCGCTTCTGTCATTTGTTTCTTTAAGATATTCAGGAGCCCGTCTGCGATCCGGTTCACCTTTTCCAGTCGCTGGACGATATCACGATTGGTATCATCTGAGTTACATCCGCCGATGCTATCATGGGCATGGACATCAAAGAGTTCCTTCCACATTCCGTCCAACCACGCTTGCGGGTAACGCAGACCGAGAGATTGACCGATGACAGCCAATGGCTCCAGTATATTCAGGATTTTATGTTCGACTTCATAATTGGCTTTCTTAATATCATAGCGCTGGGAACGAATCGTGTTATGAATGCGGGACTTCTGGGTCGCCGTCAGTTCGCCTTCGATCACATTTGTGAAATCAGACCCATTTTCCCACGCATCCTTCATGAACGTTTCATAGTCGGAAAGGACAAACTCATAGTCCTCGGAGTCCTCATTGAGCTTCTTGATGGTCTCAGGGAAATGCTCACGGACAAGCACCTGATCCCCGCCTGCCGGAAGTAAGAGAAGATCACTATTCTGATTCATATCAGCAAGCTTCTCCAGAATCGGAAACAGTCGTTCTTCCTTATACGCCTCTGAAGCCTCAAGAAATTTCCCCGGTCCATAACCGAAGTAAATATTGTTGGCATTCACCGTTTCGCCATCAGGGGATTTCCATGTGAAGTTCAAATCACCCTTTAACTGATCCGTATAAATCCCGCGCTGCAGCACACTGTTATCAATCCCGAAACCTTTAAAAATAGAAGGAAGATACTGATTCTGTCCGAAAATATCCGGCAAATACCCGCAGTTCATGCTGTGACCGAAGCTCTTTGAAATCTTCGTTCCGTATAGGAGGTTACGAGTGATGGATTCTTTATTGACAAGTAGGGAATCCGTCTGCGTATACCACGGTCCGATAAACAGCTTCTTTCTTTCCACAAGCTGCTTCATTCGGTCCCTGTTTTCAGGGCGGACCTTCAGATATTCTTCTACGATGCTTGCCTGGGCATCAAATACATAGCCCGTATAGTCTTCGTCTGTTTCCAGGACATCCAAGAGATGATCCAGGTTTTCTGCAAGTAACACATTCGAATCTTCTATTGTAAAATACCATTCACGATCCCAGTGGGAATGAGGTACGACATAAACGCGCTTTTTCATGGATGTTCCCTCCAAATAATAGGTAAAGGGTTCCGGATCATTGACGACCCGGCCCCCTTTTTATGATTATTTTTCGTTCTTTTTCAAAATGGCAAAGCGGATGAAAATGTTTGCGAAAGCGATGAACAATACCCCGACGGCAAGTCCAATGAGATATGCCCAAATGTTTTCAACAAGCGGCCATCCCCAAACAGCCGGAAGTGGATACCACTGAACAGCTCCCAGAACAACTGCTGTTACAGATCCTAAAATCGCTCCGATGATGTTGATCGGAATCGTGATCAATGGGTTCCGAAGCATGAATGGTATCGCACCCTCACTGATGGCGATAAATCCTAGTAATAATGACGTATTTCCTGCCACACGCAGGTTCGCATCGAACACACGGCGACCCACAACATACTTATCGATAACCGTTGCCAGTCCCAATCCGATCGGCGGGATGACAATCGCCAATACGCGGGCAGTCAACGGATAGATTTGATCTGCTGCAAGTCCGATGGCAATGGCACCGGCTGCTTTATTAATCGGTCCACCTAAGTCAAAGGCTGTAGCTGCAGCGATGATACTTGCCAGTACGACATTCCCTGCACCTTGTGCCGCTGTGATCCAGTCACTAAGAAGCGCATTTAGTCCTCCGAATACAGGATCCACAATATAAAAATTCAAGAAGAAAATCGTTAACACGGAAATCGCTGGAATGATGAGCATCGGCTTCATCGCGATCAGATTTTTATTCAGCTTGATTTTTTCATTTAAGAATTTAGACACATAACCTGCTGTCAGTCCAAGGATCAAGGCTCCGAGGAAACCTGATGGAATTCCGCCTTCAATTCCCCAGAACGTATAGTGAAGACCGGCTGCGAATACCCCTCCGATAAATCCGGACACGAGTCCGACACGATCGGCGATGGCGTATGCCACAAATGCACCGAAGATCGGGTACATGAATTTAAAGATCATCCCACCGAACTTATCGAGATGATGAAGAATGACCAATAGCTCATTTGAAGATGTAGCATATTTAATATCATTGATGGTATCAACAAGCCCGAGCGGCATGGCGGCGAGCTTTGCAATCCCCATCATAAGACCCGCTGCCACAAGCACCGGAATCATATACGAAATACCAGTCATGACGGCCTGTGTGATCTCAGACATAAGCCCCTGTTTACTTCCACTCGAGGAAACTTCGTCTTCACTGCTGTCTCCCGTTACAGTTCCATCAGGATTCGTCAATGCACGGTTGATGATATCCTTAGCGTGCTTTAACGGTTCGGCCACACGCGTCTGCACGTAAGGCTTACCAGCAAAGCGCTCTTTATTCTTAGGCGCAATGTCAGTCGCAAATACAACGGCATCCGCTTCTTTCAAGATCGCCCCGCGGTGCTCGTCTTCAATTCCATTTGCACCCTGTTTCTCCGTAAGAACGCGAACACCCAGCTCTCGCCCTGCCTTCTCCAGAGCTTCAGCAGACATATACGTGTGGGCAATACCCGCAGCACACGCCGTAATCGCCAGTACTGTTTTGGTATACTCTTGCGGGGTCTCGATCACATCTTCTTTTTGATCCAATAATGTTAAGAACTCTGAAGGAGAAGAAGCGTTCATCAAGTTATCGATATAGCCCTTGTCCATCAGTCTTGTACTCAGTTCAGACAGGACGCTCAAATGGGTCGATCCAGCCTCCGAATCCGGAATGGCAAGCAAGAACACGAGCTGCACTTTGTTCATCGGATCTATGCTTTCCCACGTATCGAGGCTGTTTCGAAGCCTCGCGACAGCAAACTTCGCTTTCTTCACAGCTTTACTTTTCCCATGAGGAATGGCAAGTCCAGCCTCAAGCCCCGTAGGAGAAATCTCTTCCCTCTCAAGGACCGCCTGTAAAAATTCTTCCTTCGATGTTAAAACGTCCTGTTGAAACAATGCATCAACCATTGTTTCAAGAACTTCTTGTTTCGTGTTTGATTCAATATCAAATATGACTAGTTGTTCATCTGTCATTTGTCTTAATTCCAATGAGGTTCACCTCTCAATAAATAATATGCGTGTATGAAATCCCTTACAATGTAGTTATATCACAGAAAGAATCGGGACTTTTGTACATAGAGCGTACAATTGTACAGAATGAAAACCTTTTCTTTAAAAGGAGTATGCCAAAGAGCATAGGAATCAGTGTTATAATGAATGATAGATAATGAAACGGTTTACAAAAGGAGTATCGTATGGGGAAAGTATTGGATCGGTTTTCTTCTTCTATCGGAGAATTAACACATGCTGAAAAACACGTCCTTTATTATGTAGAGGAGAATCTGGAGACGGCGAAGAATCAGTCATTGACCGCAATGGCTGAAAGCAACAGCGTAAGCACAACCACGATCATCCGCATGTGTCATAAGCTGGGGCTAGGCGGCTTCTCTGAGTTTAAGTTTAACCTAAAGAGCATCGATGAAAACGTGGGGCCGGCTGACAATATGCTGGACCGTTACCGCCAGGATACGAATCGGACATTGGAATCGTTGCGCGTGGAAGAATTGGAGAAAATCAGCGAACAGCTATTGAAGGCGAATCGCGTCATGATTGTCGCCGTAGGACTGACGAAGATGGCAGGAGAATACTTCAGCAAACTGTTTATGCAGGTGAATAAGCCAACATCTTACGTGTATGAATCACATATCATCGACCTGCTCCCGAATATGGTACAGCAGGACGACCTCATCGTCTTCATTTCATCCAGCGGCGAAACGAAGACCATTGTCGGGGCAGCTGAGAAGATCCGTTATAAAAATGCGGACTCACTGGCGATCACCAATTCAGCTGATAGCACGCTAGCCAAGATCACCAGGAATGCGATCAGTGCCGATGTACAAAAAGTACAGTTTGCCGGGTATGACTTGACGCCAAGGTCAACGATGGTGATCTTGATTGATTTGATTTTTGAGTTTTATTTGAAGAAAGTGATGAAATGATCACTAAACGGGTGTTTAGTTGGATTTTCCCTATAAAATAGGGATTACCTTTCTTCAATCAAACGTTTGTTTAAACGAAAGAAAAGCACGAAGCTCCATCCCTAAGGGAGGGCTTCGTGCTTTTTATTATTCTTTACACATGAGAAACAATCAACTCAACCTGTCCTTCAATCTCAAATGTCTCAATATCGGCAGGCAGGATGAAGTGATCTCCTTTTGTAAGAGAATACTCTTCTCCGTGCACCTTCAGTACTCCGCTTCCGTCCAGTACACTTGCCAGTTGGAATGGCTGGTCTTGTACGAATGAAGAATGGCCGTCGACTTTCCATTTATACACCGTGAAGTATTCCGCTTCCACAAACTTCGTGGATTCTACTCCTTCACGCTTCTCCACAACCGGTTCAACTGCCTCAGTCTTATGAGGAATCGTGGTCACCTCTATGGATTTGTCGATATGCAATTCACGGGTATTTCCTTCTGCATCCCTACGATCATAATCATACACCCGGTACGTCGTATCAGAACTTTGCTGTGTTTCTAACACCAATGTCCCTTTGCAAAGGGCATGAATGGTGCCGCTTGGGACGTAGAAGAAGTCACCAGGTTTCACCGGGATGCGGCGCAACAGGTCATTCCACTCGCCTTTTTCAATCATCGACACGAACTCTTCCTTTGTTTGAGCAGTATGTCCGAAGATCATTTCGGCATCCTCATCACAATCAATGATGTACCAGCATTCTGTTTTACCCAGTTCTCCGTTTTCATGCTCTTTTGCATAATCATCATTCGGGTGTACCTGCACAGATAGATCCGCGTTGGCGTCCAATATTTTCGTCAACAACGGAAATACAGGTGACGGGTGCTGACCGAATAATTCACGATGGTCATTCCAAAGCTCACCAATCGTCTTACCAGTAAACTCACCGTTGATGACGGTGCTCTGTCCGTTCGGATGCCCGGATATAGCCCAGCATTCGCCTGTAATATCTGATGGAATATCGTAATTGAATTGGTCTTTTAATGCCGTACCTCCCCAGATTCTTTCCTGGAATACGGGTTGTAGAAATAGTGGTTGGTTCATGATAGCCTCCTCATTTTTGCTTTTCATATGTACTTGTATGATTTCTTGAATCTTATCCACGACCTCATTCAATTGATTCTTTTGACTATCACTACGTGGATGCTTCAACTCTTTGATCAAGCTATCATCAATCGTTAAACTCTTTAACTCTTCCTCACTGATTGTCTTACATAAGTGACGTTCTTTCAAGAAGGAAATGGTATTTTGATCTTCTTTCATGGTTGGACGGTCGATCATTAATAACGGGGTGTTTCCGACGACCGCCTCAGTTACCGTACCCCACCCAGCCTTTGTAATGGCGAGATCCGCAGCAGCGATGAAGTGATGAGTGTCCAGGTAGTCTGGAGGGATTCGATAGACATTCTCTTTCTCGATATGTGTATTGGAAGAAACAATATAGATGACATTCCGATTATCCCAAAACGCAAACTGATCAAGGGCATTGTGAGAGATTTTCATCCCCAACCCAAAGTACACGATGATCTTCACCCCATCGGGATTAAGCATCCTACGAATTCTTTCCACTTCATGATGATCCATTTCACGAGAAAAGAAATCAAAGGAATATTTTTCACCATCCCAAACTGGTTCATTCTCACCAGCCAGGGCGATCAAGGTATCCATCGCATCATATGCCTTCCTAAAAGGTGCAAGCTTCTCTGCACTGATTAATCCATCGTAAGCCGTATACCAAGTAAAGTTCGATATCCCAATTGAAGGGACACCTGCCCTTTTCCCGGCTTCAAATGCCGTTGGGACGATATCCGATAGGATCATATCCACTTTTCCATCTTGAAGAAATCGGATTTCCTTCTCTACCTTTTCATCCCATTTTTCCATATATGCATCATATTCTGTATTTAACCGAACAACATCCGGCTCCAGAGAATCTTTCTTAAGAAAATACCCTAAATCCGTGGTGACATGTCGGAACCTGACCCGCTCATCACAGAGATACTGTTCCAGAAAGGGCATAGCGAACGAATTACACATCACTATTTCCACTTGTGGTAAAGCCTTAAGGAGACCTTGGATGATAGCAGAACTTCTCGTCGCATGCCCAAAGCCATAATCAGAGATATAATAAGCAATTCTCAACATCATTGTCCTCCTTTCTTATAAAACTAACCCCAGTGCCCCGACCAGTCCTGCATTGTTTCCTAGACCAGGTGGTACGATGTAAGTATCCATCTCTTCAAGGATTTGCTTGTGGTGTACATACCCCGCCAGAATCGTAGTTACCTGTTCTCTTATAAGCGGGAACAAGTGCATCTGATTCATCACCCCGCCACCAAGAATGACTTTCTTCGGTGATAGGATCAGAATGTAATTCGCAATCGCCTGAGCGAGATAATAGGCTTCCATTTTCCATACCTGATTGTTGTCTACCAATTCAATGGCTTTCTTTCCCCATCGGGCTTCAATCGCAGGTCCGGATGCCACTCCCTCTAAACAATCCCCATGGTAAGGACAACCACCTGCATATGTGTCATCCGGGTGTCGCCGGACCATGATATGACCCATTTCAGGATGAGTAAGACCATGTACGAGCTTGCCTTCCGTCAGGGCTCCTACGCCGATTCCTGTACCGACCGTTATATAGAGACAGCTGTCTAAGCCCTTGGCCGCTCCCCAGACGCTTTCACCAAGTGCAGCGGCGTTAACATCTGTGTCAAATGTAATGGGGATAGGAAAGTGCTTCTTCAGCTCTCCAATCAGGTTAAAATGACTCCAATGAGGCTTTGGTGTGCTGGTGATCGACCCGTATCCCCGGCTTTCCGGATCAAGATCGATGGGACCGAAAGACCCCACACCCAATCTTTCTATCTTCTTCCCGTCGAAAAACTCCACTACCTGTTTTAACGTCTCTTCCGGGGTCGTCGTAGGAATCGTGACCCGCTCCAGAATGTCCCCCGTCTCATTTCCGATTCCACAGACGAACTTTGTCCCACCGGCTTCAATCGCTCCAATAATCATGCCGATTCCTCCTTCTCACATTCAACTATTATATTACCATTCAAAAACCAGTCGAGTGGTTATCCACCATAAAAAAAGCCAAAACCGGCATGCGATTTTGGCAGATGATTACTCTATGTAGGTCAGTGAGTCCAGAATCTCCATCAAGCTTAACTCAGCACATGCCATGGACGTGTCTGCTACTCCATAATACATTTTCACGACATCTCCTTCGACCAGGACACCACAGGAAAAGACCACATTTCCAAAGAATCCGTTCACTTCATAATCCGCTTCAGGTTCTACTAACGGGGTTTCGGAGCGAGCAATCACCTTTGAAGGATCATTCAAATCCAGTAAAACCCCGCCCATACAATACCGGTGATCATCTGATGCCCCGTGATACAGTTCAAGCCAGCCTTTGTCGGTCTTAATCGGAACGGCACCTCCACCGATGCGTCCGTTATCCCACATTCCATCTCTCAAACCAATTAGATGTTTGTGGTTCCCCCAGTACAATAAGTTATCTGATTCAGCAATCCAGACTTCAGGATTTCCGTTACTGTTCGGAACGGGACGGTGAAGGGCATAATACTTTCCATTGATCTTCTCAGGAAAGATCAATACGTCTTTGTTCTCCGGAGCAAAGATCATCCCATGATAGGTCACCTCTTGGAAATCCTTTGTAGACACCATGGACTCACCGACTCCCACCGGGGATACGGCGCTATAATAAATATAATAAGTCTCTTCTATTTTCGTAATCCGCGGGTCTTCGATTCCGAAGGTTTCCAGCTTGGTAGATGGGTAGATAAAGGGCTTTTCATCGATGGAAAAGGTTCGTCCATCCTTACTTCTCGCAATTCGGAAATAAGATAAGGAGGTTAAATAAGCAAATTTGCTGCTCCCACTATATCGGATGACTCTCGGGTCGGAAAAATCATAAGCCGGGTCGTTGATATCCAGTTCAAGAATGTCGAGTTCTCCTGTCTGGTCATTTAAAATGGGAGCTTTCACGATTGAATCATTTTCTGATAGGGGTCTTTCTGCTACGCGAAGTAACAGGATCGTTTCACCATTGTATGTCGTCACTCCCGCATTGAAAGCACCGATCACTTCAAATCCTTCATGAAAAGGCTTCACATTCAAGGGGGTAATCAATGGATTTTCTTCATATCTGTATACATTCATCTGCTTTGCTCCTCACTTCTCAAATTGTAAAAATGGATCTTCCACCACGATTTTTTGGGCTTCCGCATCGCTGATCCCTGCATAGAAATGAGCGGTTCCATCACTCTTTCTGACTAAGCCGCCGCTAAAGACGACGTCCACTAAATCCGGACGTTTGGCTTCCCCTTCAAGGAAATCAGAACGGGTTCCGATCAATTGAATATCTGAATGGTCCCCTGTCTCCGGGTTCAAGACAAAGACCATCGGATAATAATGTCGGTTTCCTTCCTCATCGAAAGAGGCGATATGCCCGAGGATCCCAACTAGCCCATTCGAAAGGAGGTGGGCCTCATTTGCGCCTCCCCATTCATCATCGATAAATTGACCTACTAGTAAGGGAGCGCCCTCGATTACCTCAGTCGTTAATTCTTCCAAGGAAGCGATCTTCACAAATCCAATTTTGCCCCTGCCTCCCTTATCACCTTGAGGTCGCGTTAATACACCGATTGTGCCATCCTTAAGCTCTACCAACCGAATATCTTTCATTCCATCAGGTCCTTTTGCACATTCCGTTAACTCGTCAATTGAATACCCTTTGTAGAAAACGGTTCTCCAACCCAGTGCATTCTCGATCGTCGGGTGAGGGAAGATTTGAACCCCTCCAAACAGAAGTTCCCCATGAATAATCGTGTAAAAAGGATCTTGAAGCTCAAAAACAGGTGCACCTTCTCTTCGAACCCAGACACCATTCTTCTCCACGAAGAAAACGACTTCGGAATGTTCGGTATCCCTTCTTTCAACGCGTCCGGCTATAACATATTCCCCCCTGTCCAGAAATGGGGCGGTGATATTATACACGTCATGACCCTCCACTCCTTCAAAGACCAATTTCTCTGCCTGTTCCGGCCCCTTTTTATGTTGAAGCTCGTTCACTAGTTCCTGACATGTTTTCACGTTTCCTTTATGTAATGCCATTAGCTAAAACCCCTTTATAATGTGATAATCATTGCCTCGTAAGGTAACAATTCGATCGTATTTCCAAACTTCAATTGTGAGCGCTTACTTGAAAGGGCCAAATGTGACTCCTTCGAGATCATATTCTGCAAGTTAACTTCTAGGCATTTCTCACTGAAATTTAAGAGAACGAGTACTCTGTCACTATCATGACTCTTCACATATGTAAGAACCTGACCGGACATACCCATTTCCTCATATTCCCCGGAATGAAGGGATGACCACTCTTTCCTAATCGCTATAAGCGTTCTGTAGTAAGATAGGATTGAATCGGGATCGGATTCTTGACTAGAGACGTTCGTATCATTCGCAGCCGGGAAAATCCAAGGTTTCTTTTCAGAAAATCCGTGATACCTTTCAGCATTCCACTGCATCGGAGAACGAGAGGCATCTCTACCTTTGTCATTCGCAACACGCAACGCTTCCTGTTCTGTCTTCCCTTCACGGATGGCCGATTCATAAGCGGTCTTACCTTGAACATCCTTCATTTCCTTGATGTCATGAATCGTGACGTCTTCCATCCCTATCTCTTCTCCATAATAAATGAACGGAACTCCTTTGGCCGTCAGCATCAAGGTGGCGATCAGCTTAGCCCGATCCAGGTCTTTCTTTCGATCACCACAGCCAAACCTGGAAAGTGAACGTTTCATATCATGGCTCCCAAAGAATAATGTGGGGATCTGTTCCTCGGAATGTCCTTTTTCCATATCGCTTAGTTGCTTATACATATCCGGGAGATTGAAAGATTCTAAGCTTCCCAGGTTGAAATTAAACACGACATCCAGTTTGTCTTTTCCGCTATATGTCGTTAATACATCGAGTTCATCCGATCCGACTTCCCCGACCATGAATTTGTCCGGGTATTGATGCACAATGGCGGAGAGGTCCCTTATGACATCCAGAATCCCTTCCTGATCCTTATCATGGAGATGGATTTGTTCTCCTGTCTCTTCATCATATGGATTGTCTTTCATGTCAGGATGTACTTTCAAGAAGTTGATGACGTCCAACCTGAATCCATCCAGACCCTGGTCGAGCCAAAATTTCATCACATGGATCATTTCTTCCCTCACTTCAGGATTGTGCCAATTTAAATCCACCTGCTCTTTGGCGAAGGCATGGTAATAGTATTGGTTCGTTGCTTCATCCAACTCCCACGCGCTGACTCCGAAGAAGGATTCCCAATTATTCGGATGGTCCTTCCATATGTACCAATCCCTCTTCGGATGATCCTTGGAAGATCGGGATTCTTGAAACCAGGGATGCTCACTCGAGGTGTGGTTCAATACGAGATCCGCCACCACCTTGATGCCCCGGTCATGGGCTTCTTTGATGAAAAGTTGAAAATCATCCATCGTTCCGTACTCTTCATCAACTCCATAATAATCCGAGATATCATATCCATTGTCCACTTTAGGAGAAGGATAAAAAGGAGTCAGCCAGATACCGTCAATTCCGAGCTCCTTTAGATAATCCAATTTTTCAAGAGCTCCCTTAAAGTCGCCTACCCCATCTCCGTTCCCGTCGAAGAAACTTGGCACATACAGTTCATAGAAGACTGCTTGCCTCCACCATTCCCCTTTCATAAAGAACACGTCCCTTCTGAACGAACAACATTACAAATTAAATTATTTTAAATTACAAAAATTCTATATACGTCATTCTTACATTACAAATATAGTTAAGTCAATAAGCTTTTACAATTGAATTCTTCCGCTCTATTAAAAGAAAACCACTATTATACATCTATTACCTCTTATTGATAGTTCACTATTTTTTAAAAATTCCAATTGACTACTAGATTTTAACATGGCATAATCATGTCAAGAAGTAACGTTACATAATATCAACTCACTTATTTTGTAATGCAGAAAAATGATAACGCTACCAAAACAATTCACAATGGGGGTTACGAGATGAAGGGAAAATGGTTTTCTAAGCTTACTGCAGGACTATTGATGTCTTCTTTACTGGTTGCAGGCTGTTCAAACTCAGAGGAAGGAAGTACCGGGGAAAAAGGCGGTCCAGTTGAATTAAAGGTTGGGACGTGGGCTGGAGCAACAGAATTGAAAGAGTTCCAGGAGATTGTAGATCAATTGAATGAAGAAACAGATGAATACAACTTGACGATTCAAAGTATTCCTGCTGACTACTATAAGAAAATCCAGACAATGGCGTCAGCCAAACAAGCACCTGACCTCTTCTGGCTTTCACAGGAATATATACCGATGTATGCGGAACTTGGGGTGATTTCGCCTCTCGATGAATATGTAAAGGATCATAAAGAAGTCGATCTCGACGATTATTTCGAAGGGCCGTTAGCGATTGGACAAATGAAGGACAAGCTATACGGACTACCTTGGATCAATCAACCCATCATGCTGTATTACAATAAATCTTTATTTGAAAAAGAAGGCGTAGAAGTTCCACAAGCAGACTGGACGTGGGACGAGTTCTCAAAAGCTGCGAAAGCCATCACAAAGGATACAGACGGCGACGGCAAAACGGATCAGTACGGAACCAATATTGATGGATGGCCTCCTATTTCCACTTGGGTTTGGACATATGGTGGGGAAATCATCGATAAAGACGGAAATGTGAAAATTGATGAGCCAGAAGCCATTGAAGGAATCAAGAAGTTCGACGAGCTGATCAATAAAGATAAGGTCGCTCCGGATAAGACTCAATCTCAAAACACGGGGGGGCCTGAAATGTTCAAAACAGGTAAGATCGGAATGTTCTTCGGTGGTGCGGGGGATGACTTCGAGAAGCAGATCGGTGATTCATTTGACGTCGGTATGACTGAAGTTCCTCACGCTACTGAACAAGCGACATTCAGCTGGATTGCCGATACGGTCATGTCGAGCAATACAAAGAATAAAGACGTTGCGGCAGAAGCGTTAATCGATTTAACCAACGCCATGCACGAGTGGAAGATCCTCCCTCCTACAAAATCAGATCTTGAGAACGTAGCAGACATCCGTCCTGAGAAGGAATACGCCCTTGATGTGATGAAGAAGGCGTCAGAATACTCCAGAGGATACAATAACCAAAGTAAACAAGCTGAAATCGATACAGCGATCTGGCAATACCTATACGAACCGATTCTACTTGGAGATAAATCTCCTGAAGACGCTGCGAAAGAAACAGCAGAAGCATTACGTAAAATCATTGGCCAATAACATAATTCAAGAGGATAAGCTGGTGCAAATCAGCTTATTCTTTTTCCAAAGGTGTTGATAAACATGAATAAGTTTAAAAAGTATGAAGGACTATTATTTATTTCACCCTACATTCTCGGGTTTCTCATTTTCACCCTTTTCCCGATTTCCTTCGCATTCTATATCGGGTTTACCGATTGGAACTCGTTTACGGATCCAACGTTCATCGGACTTCAAAACTATGTAGACTTATTTAACGATCCCAACTTCTTGAATTCACTTAAAGTGACATGTATTTACGCTCTATTCGCCATTCCCCTTGGAATCATGTCTTCCCTGACGATTGCAGCGATCGTGAATATCAAAGTAAAAGGCGTCTATTTCTTCCGGACGGCTCTCTACATGCCGGCAGTCGTATCAGGTGTTTCCATCGCCCTCTTATGGCGCTGGATCCTTGATCCCGAATACGGTCTTATCAATCTATTACTCTCTTACATAGGGATTGACGGCCCGAACTGGCTTGGGGACCCGAACTGGGTACTCCCTTCCTATATTATGATGGCCATCTGGGGAGCAGGCGGCGGAATGCTCACCTACCTTGCCGGACTACAGGATATTCCCCGAAGCCTTTATGAATCGGCGGAAATCGACGGAGCGAATTGGTGGACGAAATTCACCAAGATCACCATCCCGATGCTAAGTCCTGTCATTTTCTACAATCTTGTCATGGGAATCGTCGGTGCCTTCCGTAAGTTCAACGATGCCTATATCATCGGAGGAGCAGGAAACCAGGGTCAATTCTATATGGTGTACCTTTATGAAAATGCCTTTAGCTATTATAAAATGGGTTACGCAACGGCCATGGCCTGGATCCTGTTTCTCATCATCCTTCTCCTGACACTCCTTGTCTTTAAGTCTTCATCCCTATGGGTGTTTTATGCAGGGGAAGTCGAGCCCTCTCAGAAGAAGAAACGGAAGTTCACATTATTCAAGAAAAAATCTTAAACCCAGGAGGTGAAAGACCTTGTCAGCTACAACCATGACGAACCAGCAACGAAAAAAAGTCGAAACTCTATTCGTCTATCTATTCTTAATCCTTGCATCCATCGCCACCATCCTGCCATTATTCTGGATGATTTCAACATCTTTGAAGTCAGGGGACATCATCTTTGAAATCCCTCCGAAATGGATTCCGGAAACGTTTGAATGGGAGAACTATAAAAAGGCCGTCACGGACATCCCTTTCTTTCTTTACTTTAAGAACACCGTCATCATCACCGGATTCCGGATGTTCGCCGAAGTGTTCGTATCCGCACTTGTCGCTTATGGATTTGCACGATTCAACTTTCCCGGAAAGAACTTCTGGTTTGTGATCCTGCTCTCAACCATTATGTTACCTGGAGAAATCACGATGATCCCTGTCTTTATCATGTTCAGTGAAGTTGGCTGGATCAACACGTTCAAACCGCTGATCGTCCCTTCCTTCTTTGGGGGACAGGCCGTGTTTATCTTTTTACTGCGTCAATTCTTCATGTCCATACCGAAAGAGTTGGAAGAATCAGCTGTCATGGACGGTGCGAACAGGCTTCAGATTTTTTATAAGATCTTCCTGCCATTGTCGAAGCCAGCTCTCATCACAATCGGTTTATTCTCTTTCCAGGGCTCCTGGAATGACCTATTGGGTCCATTGATGTACTTAAATGATTCCAGCAAGTTTACCCTGCAGCTTGGACTCGCCATGTTCAACGGAATGACCAAGGTGGAGTGGGGTCCATTGATGGCCGCATCCTTACTCGTACTCCTTCCGACCATCGTGATCTTCTTCTCGATGCAGAAGCACTTTGTTGAAGGAATTACCGTGACCGGCATCAAGGGGTAATCAACAAGGGGTGAAGGGGATTCCCCTCACCCCTGCTATTATTCTATTACATTGGAGATGACACATATGAATCTCTCAAAAGACTTGAACGAAAATATCTTTTACCGCATTCTTAATTTCACGTATTGGTTCTTACTGACCAATATCTATTTCTTTCTGTTTACCATTCCATTTTGGCTGGTGGTACAGCTCTTCTGGGACCCTGCCAATCTATTCAGCTGGGGCATTCTTCTCGTCAGCTTGCTGCCGTTGGGTCCGGCACTGACCGCCGTATTCAGTGTCATGGGGAAGCTGCATCGGGAGAAGACCATTTCAATTACCAAAGACTATTTCACAGCCGTGAAAGAAAACATGCGGCAAGCCCTGCTTCCATGGACCATCCATTTATTGATCACGTCCATCGTCACAGCAGATATCATATTTCTTACAGACCATGAAATCGGATCTTATATTACGCCGCTATGTTATTTGATCCTGATTACAAACGCCATATCTTCCTTATATCTATACCCCATACTGTCCCGTTTAGAAGTCCCACTTAGAGGGCTCTTTAAACTTGCCTATGGGTATACATTATTCAATATTAAAACGACCCTTATCCTTATTAGTATGGTAGCCGTAACTGGTATACTAATATATATCATTCCATTTATTTCATTATTCTTTATAATCGGACCATTTTGCTATGGGGTCATGTGGATCATGAAGAGTATCATACAAGAACTAGAGAAGAAATTAATTGTTTAGCAGATTGCGAGTGAATATTGATGAAAAAGAAAGTAACGATGCAAGACATTGCCGATCGTTTAAATATATCGAAGAACTCTGTCTCACAAGCCCTAACAGGAAAACCCGGAGTCAGTGAAGAAACAAGGGATCTAGTAAAAAATGCCGCGATGGAGCTTGGCTACGATTATCCGAAAGCCCGCCAAGTAGCTAATGGAAGAAAACAAGGAAGCATCGCGCTCATTGCATCGGACCTGGCCTTCTCACTGAAAAGCTTCTTTGGTGAAATATTCTTAAGCATTGAAAAAGAAGCAGTGCAGAGAGGGATGACCTTGCAGATTCAGTCCATCAACAAGGAAGCTACAAAACAACTCATTCTCCCTTCCTTCATCGAGAATCAATCAGTTGATGGCATTATCATCCTCTCACATATCAGCAATGACTACATCAACAAAGTCATTGCGACAGGCATACCGACCGTGATGATCGATCACCACCATCCAACGAATCACTCAGATGTGATCATCACCAATAATCGATTCGGCGCCTATAAAGCCGTCGAACATTTGATCAACCTGGGTCACAAAAATATTGCCTATATAGGAAATGTCGACTACTCCCCCAGCTACCAGGAGCGATATGAAGGATATGTCCATGCACTACGGGATCATGGGCTGACACCCGCTGAACCTCATATGTTCACCGATGCAGTCGAAGAAGAAAATGTCATCTTTGATTATATTCAGAACCTGACAGATAAACCGACTGCCTGGTTCTGTGTCAATGACGGGCTCGGGTTTCTCGTGAGTTCGTGCCTTCAGCAGCAGGGATACAAAGTCCCCCAGGATGCTTCTGTATGCAGCTATGACAATGGGCAACTTTCACAGTTGGCCAATCCTAAGATCACTACGATGAATATTGACTTGGAGCTGTATGGAAAGAAAGCTGTTGAGCAGTTATGTTGGAGAATGGAGAATCGGGGGGAGCCATTTCAGGAGATATTGATTTCTTCGCAGTTGGTTGTGAGGGCGTCTACCAGTTCACCACCGGTGAGAGTGTATTAGACATAACAAAAAGACCTTGAAGAAGGGAATACCGCTCTTCAAGGTCTTTTGTATTATAGTTAAACCATTACCGTACTATTTCTGTGCCACTTCCAAGCACTCTCGATAATATTCTCCAGCTCATACCCAGCCTTCCACCCTAATTCCCGATAAATCTTCTCAGAAGAAGCTACGAGTATTGCCGGGTCTCCAGGACGTCTATCTGAAAGAATAACATTCGCTTCAATACCTGTTACTCTTTCACAAGTATCTATGATTTCTTTTACAGAATATCCTTTACCATTTCCTAAGTTATAGGTCGCTTTTTGGAGCTTCCCTTCTAATAAAGCATTCAGGCTTAAGATATGAGCATTGGCCAAATCTGTCACGTGGATGTAGTCTCGAATGCATGTCCCATCATGAGTGTCATAGTCTGTCCCAAATACGGAAATACTTTCGCGTTTTCCTAATAATTGTTCAAGGACAATCGGGATTAAGTGTGTTTCAGGATCATGATTCTCCCCAATCTCTTCCGATATATGAGCTCCAGCAGCATTGAAATACCTTAACACAATATAGTTTAATCCGTAAGCCTGATGGAAGTCCTCCAAAATCTGTTCAATCATAAGTTTAGAACGTCCATATGGATTTATAGGATTGGTTACAGTTTCTTCTGTAATGAGATCAGTATCCGGAATACCATATGTAGCCGCTGTAGAAGAGAAAATAAAGTTCTTCACGTCCTTCTTCAGCATCACATCTAATAGAGTTAAAGTATTTGAAACGTTGTTGTCGTAATACTTATAAGGATTCTGTACCGATTCTCCTACTAGACTATTAGCAGCAAAATGCATAACAGCTTCGATTGGATATTTTGAGAAAAGTTGTTCCAGTGTTTCTCTATTTCCTAAATCTCCTTGGACAAAACGAACCCGTTCATCAATCAAATTCTCGTGTCCGGTTGATAGGTTATCCAGAACGACTACCTCTTTTTCCTCAACCAATTCCTTTACTAGGTGACTGCCAATATACCCCGCACCGCCAACTACTAGAATCATGTCACTTTCTCCTCTCATACTGTCACTAGATTATGAACCCTATCCATTACTCCAATTTCAAGCTTCTTTAACTTTTCTTGGCTATGAGCCAGTGAATTGCCTTGCACTCCAAAATAAAACTTAGCTTTCGGCTCTGTCCCTGATGGGCGTACACAGAACCAAGAACCGTCTTCTAAGAAATACTTGATGACATTTGATTTTGGAAGGTCGATTGCTTCCTTTATACCGGTTTCAAGGTACACCCTCTCTGACGTCTTATAATCTTCAATAGACTTCACCTTAATACCAGCAATCTTTGCAGGAGGTGTATTTCTGAAGTCTGCAAGAATTTCAGAAATTTGCTCCGCCCCCGCTTTTCCTTTAAGGGTTAGAGACTGAAGAGATTCTTTATAATATCCATACTGTTCAAATATCTCCATTAGCCCATCATACAAAGACTTACCTTGTGACTTATAAAATGCCGCAACTTCTGCAGTAAAGATAGCTGCCTGAACAGCATCTTTATCACGAACAAAATCCCCAATCAGATATCCATAACTTTCTTCATAGCCAAATAAGAAAGTATACTCACCATTTTCTTCATACTGTTGGATTTTCTCTCCAATGAACTTAAAGCCAGTTAGAGTATCAAGAGTTGGAATGCCAAAGCTTTCTGCAATCACTCTTCCAATTTCCGAAGTAACAATTGTTTTAATAACGATTCCATTTTTAGGTAATGTTTCATTCGCCATTTGCTGATTTAAAAGATAATGAAGCATCAGTGCTCCCATTTGATTTCCTGTTAACACTTCATATTTGTCTTCAGCATTCTTCACTGCAACACCTAAACGATCAGCATCTGGGTCTGTACCCATCAAGATATCAGCATTTTCTCTCTCACCATACTGAATAGCCAATTCAAAGGCTGCATGCTCTTCCGGATTAGGAGATTTTACTGATGAGAAATTAGGGTCCGGTAACTCTTGCTCTTTCACGACGGTAACATTCTTAAATCCAAATTTTTTAAAACCTTTTCTTACTGGGTGGTTGGCCGTCCCATGAAGTGGAGTGAAAACGATCTTTAGAGAATCAGCAACTTCTTTGATAACATCAGCATTCTGGCGAATTGTTAATAATTCTTCATGATAAGCCGTATCTACTTCTTCTCCAATATAAGTTAAGGTTCCATTGCTCAATAAATCAGACTCATCAGCAACTTCCACATCTAGTTCATTTTCCACACCATTTACATATTGGATTAATTGGTCAGCCATAATAGGAGGAATTTGTCCTCCATCAGGTCCATATACTTTATATCCATTGTATTCGGGTGGGTTATGGCTAGCTGTTATCACTATCCCCGCATAAGTATTTAAATGGCGTACAGCAAATGACAGAACTGGGGTGGGACGTAATTCCTCAAATAAGTATGACTTAATTCCATGCCTACCAAGAGTCTTTGCAACTTCTAATGCAAATTCTGGAGATTTGTGACGGGAATCATAGGCAATGGCAACTCCCTGTTCTATAGCTCCATCTCCTTTTTCCATAATAAATCTAGCTAATCCTTCTGTTGCTTTACGGATCATATAGATATTAAGACGGTTTGTTCCAGGCCCCAGCTCACCTCGAATTCCTCCAGTACCGAATTCAAGGTATTTATAAAAAAGTTCTTCAATTGCTTGCTTATTATTATCTATATTTATTAATTGCTTCTTTAAATCTTTATTTAAATCAGGATAACTAATCCATCTTGTATAATTATGTTTCCAATCCATATTCTCACCCCATTCTTAACTTAGTATTTTTCTTAATAAGAAATCATTTTCGATTTAGAAGCTTGGAAGTTTTCTAGTACCTCTTCCCAAGTAAAATACAAACGGGTAAAGTCTTCTTCTGTAATCGTTACTCCTGATTGTACTTCAATGAATTCCAAATCTGTAATTGCCTTTATTCCATGTCTTTTTCCCGCAGGTAAGTGAATAGTATCCCCCGCTTTTACTCGTGTCAAGTGATCGTCTAGAGCTAGCTCACCTTCACCTTTAACAATGGTCCACACTTCATCTCTTAAATTATGACAATGATAGCTAGAGTTTTTACCGGCATGAATGCAAATGCGCTTCGTAACCATTTCTGGCCCATCCTTATATTTAGCGTAATCTAACACTCGTGACCAACCCCAAATACGCTCTTCGTACATTGGGGGCTGAGTGATTCCACCGATGTATTCCTTTATTCTAGGGCTAGATGCCTTGTCCGCTACAAGAATCCCATCAGGACTGGCAGCTACTACAAGATCCTTAGCCCCTATAACTGTTACAGGAATATCCAGTTCGTTTACTAAGTGTGTGTTTACATTATCTTCTGAAAGTATTCCTTTACCAATTTGATTAGTATCCATTTCTTCGGTCAATGTATTCCAGGTACCAAGGTCTTTCCAATATCCCTCATATGGTAGTGCAACAATATGCTTCGCATTTTCCACTACTTCATAATCAAAGCTAATTTTAGGAAGTTGATTGTATTCTTGAATAAGTTCTTCATAGTATATTGGAAGACCTTTTTCTCTCAAGACATCTAAAATATAACCTAACCTGAACGCAAATACACCGCAGTTCCAAAGTGCATCAAGTTCAATTAACGATTGTGCTTTCTCTTCACTAGGCTTTTCTGTAAATCTACCTACCTTAAAGTGCTTTTTATTACTTTTTTCGTGAGGGACAATATAACCGTACTTTGAGGATGGGTAAGTTGGAGTTACGCCCATTAGAACGAGATCAGCATCAGTTTCTTTTAGAACTGATTCTAACTCTCTTACTTTATCAAAAAACTTATCTTCTACATATGGATCGACTGGAAGTACTGAAATTACTTCATCAATTGAAGTGTTTTCAGCTGAGTATAGATAAGATGCTGCAAGTGCAATTGCAGGAAATGTATCACGGCGTTCAGGCTCAATAATTAAAGGTACATTTGTTCCCAATTGACTATGGATCATATCTCGCTGCATTTTTGAAGTGGCGATTACAGCAGAATCACTTAACCCCACCGTTTCAAGTTGGCCCCATACTCTTTGAACCATTGATTGACTTTTTGCTTCTTTACCCTCTAACACCTTTAAAAATTGTTTTGATCGTGTATCATTAGAAAGTGGCCATAATCGCTTACCTGATCCTCCTGATAATAATACTAACCTCATTGTGTTTCTCCCTTCACACAAAAAAACAGATCATAAAAGTGGATCTGTTTTTCATTAAGTATTTATTATGAATTTATAACCTCATGTAATGTTTTTCTATATTTATTAATGGAAATATCTCTCTTTAAGTATTTATCTAGATAATCTCTACCATTGTCACCTAAAATTTTCAGGTCTGCCTTATCCATTTGGTAATAGTATTCAACTTTTTCAATTATTCCTTCATAATCTTGAGGCTCTACCACATGGCCAGAATTACTTTTAGAAATAAGAATTTCAGCCTCACTATCTTTTTCCAATACTCCAAGAATCGGTTTACCAGCTGCCATGACACCGTATATTTTACTTGGAACTGAAACACCTTTGATACCTTTTTGATTGACTACTAAATGAACATCAGCAGCATTTAAAGAGTATTTGATAAATTCTTTTGGTTGATAAGGTAAGAAATGAACGTTTGATATATTATTCTCTCTAATGTAAGACTGCATTTCAGACTTTACTGCACCTTCCCCTATAAAGACAAAGGCAAGGTCTTTATAATCCTTAAAGTGTTGAGATATTTTAATAATATTTTCAAGGTCATAATAAAGCCCAATATTACCAGAATACATGATGATAAATTTATTCTCTAATTCATTATCTTTGAGAAAGTGTGTGATTTTAGTTTCATATTTAGAGAGTGGTTTAATTTCATCCTCATCTGTCCAGTTATTAATAACTACGTGGTTTGGAGTTTTATTAGAACCAAAGCGATCTTTAAGAGTTTGTTTCATATCATTCCCTACAACAATCACACAATCCGAGTAACTACAACTCAACTTATCTACCTTTTTTGCCCAATTGAAAATAAACTGTTTATTCGTATAGCTTACAGCCATAGCTTGTTCTGGATTAAAATCTTGAATGTTGTAAATATGTTTTGAGCGTTTAAAAAACTTTCCTATAGACCCTATTAACCCGCCCAACACAGGTGGTTGAGATATAGTATAAATTGCATCGATACTATTTTCCTTTAAAAGAGCAACATTTGCTAATATGAAATAAGTAAATATGTACTTTATTCTACTTACCTTAGAAGTTTTATCCACATTTGGCAAACGTAAACGAATAACTCGAATATTCTCTAATTTATCTTTTGCAAATATTTTTGAGGTATTTGAATATTCACCAGCATACCCTGGTTGAGCCGCTATTACAGTGATCTCAAAATCCTTTTGTAAATTCAAACATAATTCAGTAAGTAACTGACCAGTAGAAGCTAAGTCAGGATAAAAATAATTAATTACAAATACTATCTTCTTTTTCCTCAAAATAGTTCATCTTCCTTAAATCGATTTTTAACATATTTTGCTGGTGATCCTGCATAAACTTGGTTAGCAGGTACGTTTTTTAGAACCGTGCTACGTGCTGCTACAACTCCCATTTCATGAACTGTTACTCCTGGATATACAAACACATCACTAGCAATCCAAGCTCCATCCATAATTATTATAGGTTTAGTTATTAAACCAAAGTGTGGGTCTTTAATATTGTGACTACCTGTACAAAGATAAGACTCTTGTGAAATTACACAGTTACTCCCTATTTTAATTTCGTCAAGACTGTATAATTGGACATTATCGCCAACCCAAGAATATTCACCGATAGAAACCTTCCATGGATATGTAAATTTTGCGCTTGCCCGAATCTTAACTCCTTTTTCAATTTCAGCTCCGAACATTCTTAATAAAAAATTTCGCCATTTAAACATATTATGCAAAGAAAATCTAAATAAAGTACCTTGAACAAACCACCAAATTAATACAACGAAGCTACTTTTCCCACGAGAGTACCAGTCTTGATTATAATTATTTAAATTAATTTTATTCATAACTATCACCTATTTTTAATAGGCCTTCATAAATTTCTACAGTCTGAGATACATATTTTTCTTGAGTGAATTCTCTTTCCAATAATTCCCTTCCATTTTTACCCATTAATTTATAGTCATTGTTCAATATTTCCTTGACCCCTTGGGCTAATTTTCTACTATCAGAAGCGGGTACAATAATTCCTGTGTTATTTCTAACCATTTCAGGTACACCACCGACGTCTGTACCGACTATAGGAATGCTACAACTCATTGCTTCAAGGATTACTGTAGGAAAAATATCATAAACGGATGGTAAAATAAAAATATCTGATTGATTAAGTAGGGAAGGGACATCTCTTCTCAAACCTAAGAAAAATACTGTACCCTCTAAATTTAATTTTTTAGATTTATTAATTAAAACTTCTTTATATTCTTTTTCGTGTTCAAAAGCCACATCACCAATTATCACAAACTTTAAATTAGGGTTTTCTTTCTTCAATTCGTTTGCAGCGTCTAATAAAAACTCGATTCCTTTCATTGGAGAGAGTCTCGCAACCGTTATAGCAATTTTGTCTTCTTTTGAAAGGTTCAACTCTTCTCTTATATTAGATCCTAATGGGTTATTGTCCTTTATGCTAATACCATTATATATTTTTCTAACTTTATTGGACTTAAGTCGCCCCCACTCCATCACTGATTTGCTACGATTACATAGAACTATTACAGCGTCATTAAATAGATGGTTTAAATATCCTACAGCTTTATACGCTATGAGTGGATTTCTAGGTAATTCATGTATAGTCTGTACAGTAGGAACGTTAAGGATTTTACCCACTATATTCCCTCCCATCAACTCCATTTTATGGGAATGTATCAGATCAATTTTATGATTTTTTACAATTTTTTTCAAACGACCAATTGATTTAATTAGTATATAAAAATTTTCAATATAATATTTCCAGCTAGTAGGTTTACCAAAAACCGCTAATGGTTCAAATAGTACTGTAGCTCCTAATTTTTGATACTTTTCTACATAAGGACTCTGATTAGGTAAAACTACAAAAGGCTCATAAATATTTTTATTCAACCCATCAATAAGTTGAAGTAATACTGAGTCTACTCCTCCAACATGGCTTGCATATGGCTGGATATACAATATTTTCTTTTTCATTTTATCCCTCACCAACCCCTAATTTTTTTAATCTCATTCTTCAACTGTGTTTCTATTTCTCTAATTTTAAAGCTGACTTTTTCAACCGGAAAGTCCTGTTTCTTAACTATATCATTCATTTTTCTGTATAAATCATCTACAGAAAAATCATCTACCTTAAGTGTATATTTTTCAAGGCCCATATCTTTAAAGGTTCCTATTGTTTTATATTGATAAGCTAGAGCTATAGTAGGTGTTCCTCCGGCCAATGCAAAAATTGTAGAATGCATTCTACTTCCTATGAACATGTCCATATCACCGTATAAGTCAACCAGAAATTCAGGAAAATTCTCAATTTTGTCTAAATTAACAATACTGCTATTAGTAGCTCCTAATTTTGCATTTAATTTTTTTGAAACTATCAAGTCACTATCATTTTCTCCAACTGTGACTTGAGGGAAGATATAAAAATGGCAATTCTTATATTCTTTTAATAGGAGGTTGCATGCTTCTGATACTTTATTTATATAAAGGTCAATATCTTTTTCACTACTATTCTCTTTCGCAAACCTCCAATCTAACAAAGTTAAACCTACATTTATTTGGTCTGCTCTAAATTGTTTGAATTCCGATCCTAGTTCTTTTTTTGGTAACGTAAAACCAATATCAGGTATTTGTATTACATTACTCAGTCCTAAATTTTCTAATAAATTTGTAGTTATATTTTCTCTACTTATGAAAGTGTCTACTTTTCTTAACACTTTTTTCACTATCAATTTATCAATACTATAGTTAAGAGGTCCTACACTTTGTGGAAATGCAATTGTTTTCTTCGACATCTTTTGGGCTAACCAGATATGAAATAAAGAATTTAATAAACCTATACCTAAAGGTCCTCTTCGTGAGGAATATAGGTACCCTCCCCCAACGCTAATTACTACATCAGATTCTTTTATTATCTCAGCATGTTTTGAATTCTTTGAAAGTGATTTAAATAATATTTTTGCTCCATTAATATAACGTTTTATACTAGATTGATTTTCTTCTAGTTGCCATACAGTTGGTACAGAATTCACATTATATTTTTCGTAAAAGCCTTGGTTCTCTTCTGAAAATGAGGACATTACTTTTATTTCTGCCCCTGGATATATCCCTCTTATAAGGTGAATCATTGCAACTACAATTCCTGCATCTCCTCTATTTTTTGCCGAGTATGCATTAATAAATAAAAATTTCATTTTTTTTCCTACTTTCATTCTGTATAATTTTTGATCACTCTTTTAAAAGAAAGAATAAAATAAAAGGTACTTATTATTGCAGATATTAATATACTAAGAGCAGAACCTAATACATTATAACTATTTGCAATAAGCATTCCTATCGTTAAAGTGAACAGTGCAGACAAAAAATTACCTATAAAAAAATATTTAGTTTTGTTCATACTTCTTAGAGCAACAATAAAAGGTCTATTCAGACCCAATACCAATTGATATATTCCAAAAATTAATATTAAGTATTTATAGCTACTATATTTATCATTAAAAAACAGATCAAATGCTATATAAGAAAATAAGCTTACAATTACCACTAATCCAATTAATGGAAAAAAATATTTTTTCCCAAGAGTACGGATATAAGTTTTAAATTCTTCTTTAGTTTTCTCAGCAAACACCGTAGAGGATAATGGTGTATAAGTATTTTCAAAAAGCACTAAAAATATTGTCATTAGTCCTAAAAAGTTTAAAGTTGTTCTTAATGCACCTAACTCGACATCTAAGAGAACTTTTGAAAGTAAAATAAAATATCCTTGTAAAGATGACCAATATAGTGCGCCACCAATAATTGTCCACTTTGAAAAATTCCAATGTAAATTTAAAATATTTCGGTTCCTTATTTTTTCAATTTTTATATTATTAATACTTTTACTAAAAAAAACATAAAATAGTATAGAAAATAAATAGCTAAAAAGTAATATCTCAAGACTAAGTGTAAGATCCAACTTCCTCAAAAATATAACATTACCTATAATATAAGTCATAACTAAAATACTACTGCTGACAAACAAGCGACCTAATTTATTCCTTGCATAAGATTGCTTTCTAATTAGTTCATAAGTGGACCATAAAATTGTTAATATAACAGCAACTGCTACATTATAAAATATCATCTCGTAAAGAAAAAATAATTTTATTAATATAAGAACAAGTACTGACAAGACCGTAGAAGTTATTATGTTAATCTTAAACAAGTATTTTAAGTACATAATAGTTGAATGATTAAATTCAGTTGGTAAAAATACTAATACCGGATTCGCACAGAAGTTCGATACTATCAAAAATATAAATGTAATCGCAGAAAAAATTACAATAAAATCAGCAAATTCCTCATTGGATAGAAATTTACTGTTTGCGAATATTATTATAAAATTTAATAAAGATATGAGCGACTGTTCGAGTAATCCATAATTAGAAATTATTTTTTTAATTTTGTTAAGCATTATCTAAGCAATCCCTATCTAAAATATAAATTTATTAATTGCAATTGATTTTTGTAACTACTTATTCCCAATAATCTATTTTTTTCGCAAATTAGAGATTTAATTAATAAAAGCACATGGTAGCTTTCCATGTGCTTTTATACATATTTGTATTTAAAAATTAATCAAACATTCTTTTAATCACATTTTCATCTTCAACCTTTTTCATATCTGATTTAACCATTATTTTTACTAATTCATCAAATGAAGTATTAGTAGGATTCCAACCCAACAATGCTCTTGCTTTAGTAGGATCACCTAATAATTGATCTACTTCTGCTGGCCGGAAAAACTTGGGATCTACTTCTACGATTACTTCACCAGTAGCCTTATTAATTCCTTTTTCCTCTACTCCATTACCAGTCCACTCAATTTCAATACCAGTGTGTTTAAAAGATAACTCTACAAACTCTCTTACAGTATGCATTTCTCCAGTAGCTATTACAAAATCTTCAGGTTCATCATGTTGCAGGATTAACCACATACATTCCACGTAGTCTTTTGCATAACCCCAATCACGTAACGAATCAAGATTCCCTAGTGATAACTTCTCTTGCTTCCCTTGAGCAATCCTTGCTGCTGCAAGACTAATTTTACGTGTAACAAAAGTTTCCCCACGACGTTCTGATTCATGGTTGAATAATATACCGTTTACAGCAAACATGTTGTAGGATTCACGATAGTTCTTTGTAATCCAGAAACCATATATTTTAGCTACTCCATATGGGGATCTTGGGTAGAATGGTGTTGTTTCTTTTTGTGGAACCTCTTGAACTTTTCCATATAGTTCTGAAGTTGATGCTTGATAGACGCGGGTTTTTTCTGTTAAGCCAAGAATACGTACCGCCTCTAAAATGTTTAAAGTTCCTTTTGCATCAACATCTAGAGTATAACCAGGCATATCAAATGAAACTCGAACATGTGATTGAGCTGCTAAGTTATAAATTTCATTCGGCTGGATTTCACTAATTAAACGGGTGGTATTTAAAGCATCTGTTACATCTCCATAGTGAAGGTGGAAATTTTGATTATTTACTAAAGCATCTGCTTCATCAGCAGACATAATGTCTTCTAAGCGTTCTTGGTTATAAGAAGAACTTCGACGAATTACTCCATGAACCTCGTATCCTTTTTCTAATAAGAATTCCGCTAGATATGATCCATCTTGTCCTGTTACTCCGGTGATTAATGCTTTCTTCATTTTAGTCCTCCATCTATATCGACAATTAATTTGTATTGTTGAGTTTATTTTTTAGGAACCATTGGTATGCTTTTTGCAATCCTTCTTCTAGGGTTATTGATGCTTTCCACCCTAATGAATTTATTTTGGTAACATCCACTAACTTACGCGGTGTTCCATCTGGCTTTGTGGTATCAAAATGAATATCCCCTTCAAATCCCACTACAGCTTTAATTTTTTCGCCTAGTTCTTTTATGGCGATGTCTTCCCCAACACCAATGTTCACAATCTCATTACCTTCATAGTTTTCCATCAGGAATAGACATGCATCTGCTAAGTCGTCTGAATACAAGAATTCACGCTTAGGGGTCCCTGTTCCCCACATTTCTACATAAGGAGCATTTGTCTCTTTCGCTTCATGAAATTTACGAAGCAACGCTGGTAGGACGTGAGAAGATTGCAAATCAAAATTATCATTTTCTCCGTATAGATTTGTTGGCATTGCCGAAATGTATTTCGTACCATATTGACGATTGTATGATTCACACATTTTAATTCCTGCTATTTTAGCTATTGCATAAGGCTCATTAGTAGGCTCTAATTCACCAGTAAGAAGATAATCTTCCTTTAGGGGTTGAGGAGCCATCTTAGGATAGATACAAGTACTCCCTAGGAATAATAATTTTTCAATATTATTTCTATAAGAGGCATCGATCACATTTGTTTGTATTAAAAGGTTATCTCTAATGAAATCTGCAGGGTATTCATTATTTGCGACAATCCCACCAACTTTTGCGGCAGCTAAGAATACGAATTCAGGTTTTTCTTCTTGGAAAAATTGACTTACTTGACCTTTGTCTCTTAAATCCAGCTCTTTACTCGTTCTATATAGAAGATTTGTAAAACCTTCAGATTGTAATTTTCTTAGAATAGCAGAACCAACTAATCCTCTGTGCCCTGCAACATAGATCTTAGCATCTTTTCTCATTGTTGACCTCCACACTCAGTATGCATTTTTCGAACCAAATAATAATAACACTGTCTTAAAGATAATCTTTATATCAAACCATGTATTTCTGTTCCTTATATACTTCAGGTCCAATTCAACCATTTCATTGAATCCAATAGTACTTCGGCCACTCACTTGCCATAAACCAGTGCAGCCCGGTGTAACCAGTAAGCGCTGCTTATCATAGTTTGTATATTCAGCCACTTCCCTAATTAATGGTGGTCTTGGACCTACTAGGCTCATTTCACCTTTGAGTACATTAAACAATTGAGGAAGTTCATCAATACTTGTTTTTCGAATGAACCTTCCTATTCTTGTAACACGGGGATCATTCTTCATTTTAAACATGGCCCCGGTCGTTTCATTTTGATTCAAAAGCCCAATCAAGCGCTCTTCTGCATCGGCCACCATGGACCGGAACTTATACATATTGAACTCTTTACCATTTTTGCCAACTCTTTTTTGAGTAAAGAATATTGGTCCTTTCGGATCTTCAATTTTAATAAGAAGAGCAATAAGTGCAAATAGCCCACTAAGTGCAAACAACCCTATAGAAGCTCCAATGATATCAATTATTCTTTTTTGAGATGAATATAATTTTGAGTCCTTTACTTTTATCTTCGCACCAGATTGACTATTTATAAAATCTTCTCCAGCTAGGTTTGTCATATTTTTACCTACCTTTACTTAATTATTAATTTCTGGTTTTCCTCCACTAGGGAACCCATATACTCTAGGATCGAATTTCTAATTTCATCGTGTTGTAATGCAAAATCAATTGTTGTTTTGACAAATCCAACTTTTTCTCCGACGTCATAACGTTTGCCTACGAAATCATAAGCATATACTTTTTGAGATTTATTTAATTTTTGAATTGCATCCGTTAGTTGAATTTCTCCTCCTGAACCAGTTTCTTGATTTTCAAGTAGTCCGAATATTTCTGGAGTAAGTACGTAACGTCCCATAATCGCTAGATTTGAAGGAGCGGTACCTAACGCTGGCTTTTCCACAAAGTTATTTACCTGATATCTTCTATCTTCATTTGTAATTGGATCAATAATTCCGTAACGGTTTGTTTGGCTCGGTTCCACTGTTTGTACACCAATTACAGAAGATCCTGTTTCTTCATATTGATTTATTAGTTGCTTAACACATGGTGTCTCACTTACTACGATGTCATCACCTAGTAATACTGCAAATGGTTCATCTCCAATGAAGTTTCTTGCACACCATACAGCGTGTCCTAAACCTTTCGGCTCTTTCTGCCGAATATAGTGAATATTTACTAGGTTGCTTGAGTGTTGAACTTTCTCTAGTAAATCTAGCTTTCCTTTTTCAGCTAAGTTTCTTTCTAGTTCAGGTGCTAAATCAAAGTGATCTTCAATCGCTCGCTTACCTTTACCAGTTACTATAATAATTTCTTCTATTCCAGAAGCAATTGCTTCTTCTACTATGTATTGAATAGTTGGTTTGTCTACAATCGGTAACATTTCTTTAGGCATAGCTTTCGTTGCAGGTAAAAACCTCGTCCCTAATCCGGCTGCTGGAATAATTGCTTTTCTTACTTTTTTCAATTTCAAGTCCCCCTTAAGTGTGTGTTGAAGGTTGTTTTAGAATACGACATAATAAATACCTAATGAAAAAACACCATTTCCAAATGTTTTTTCATTAGGTATCCAATTGGAACCCCAACCAACTATTACATAAAGCGTTTTCATTGTTTTTCTTTACTTATGTTTATTAAAATAGTAAATGTGGGCATCTAACCCTTCCTCACATCTCACCACCGACGACGAGCGTCTAAGGTAAAGTTTCCTCTTCACCCACGGCGTGACCGAGTGCCTCCAATGATAATGGTAAGGAGACATTCCCAAAATTCTACTGTTGTCTTTGTGCAACTTTATGTTTCCAACTTACCAACGACAATAGTACCTTAGGATTACCTGTATCTTGATTTTCTTATTAGAAGATTCCGAGGAACTTCTTTTTCTTAATCAATTCAGGTATTTCTTTATATATATTTTTTCCATCCACCAGCAATTCTGCGTTTTCTGTAAAGTAATAGACCATGTCTACTCCGTACTTTTTCTCGATATAATCCATAGCCTCTTCCATTTTGAAGGTGCGATTGCGTATGTTATGAGCATCTGATGCGATGAAGTGTGTCAGGTTGGCGTTGATCATTTGCTGTGAGAATTTCTGGATGTTCTTGCCGAAGTATCCTGTCAGGCTTGATGCAGTCAGTTGCGTAACCGCTCCTCCTTGTACAAGCTTGTAAAGCTTTTCCGGTCGCTCGATCAGCTCGGCATTCCGTTCGGGATGAACGATGACAGGGGTCAGACCCCCTACCTGAATGTCATATAGAAGCTTTTCCGCATATCTCGGAACTGAACTCGATGGGAATTCTATAAAAAGATACTGGGATACTAGGTTTAGGGGTAAGATGTCTCCCTTTTGGTAATCTTCTAAAATCTCACCATAAATGCGGCACTCTTGTCCCGGAAGAACTTCCAGGTTGATCTGTTCTTCTTTAAATCGATCATTTATTTCTTTCACAAGTGACAGGATGTCCGACTTCACGTTGTCGTATTTTCCATTACGGTGATGAGGAGTTGCAATGATTGTATGGATTCCTTCCGAGACAGCCTGCTTAGCCATATCGATACTGTCGTAAATCGTATTGGCACCATCATCTATTCCCGGCAGAATATGGCTATGAATATCAATCATTCCTAACTCCTCCTTATTCTAGTTCTTTCGACTTAATTTTACATCGACTACAATTTTACATCACTAGGTATATTTGTAAAGGGGTGAATTTTGTCGAATTCAATTTAATTTCCGTAATAGTAATAATAGTCTGTTTCGGTAGCTTTTTTATTGTTAAGTACGCATCCTAGCAATTTTCCCTTTGTTGATTGCAGAAGCTCCTTCGCTTTCTTCGCTGGTTCCATTTCCGTTTTCCCGCTTGAAACAACAAGGATGCTTCCGTGACACTGATTCGCCATAATTTGGGCATCGGTTACGACCAGTACCGGTGGGGTATCAAATATGATCAAGTCGTACTCTTGGTACGCTTCTTCAAAGAAGTTCTCCATTGCTCTTGAACTTAGAAGCTCTGCCGGATTTGGTGGAACCGGACCGCTTGAAAGAATATGAAGCCTGTCTACCCCGCTGTCTTTAACGGCTTCCTTCAATGACACTTGTTTCGACAGGATATTCGTCAATCCTGTTGTGTTCGGGAAGTTAAACGTATAGTGAACCGTCGGCTTTCTCATATCTGCATCCACAAGCAGTACCGTCTTACCCTGCTGAGCAAAGACTACGGCTAAATTCGCTGCTGTTGTAGACTTTCCTTCTCCGGGTCCTGCAGATGATACCATGATTGAACGGTATTCCTGATCGACGGATGAGAATTGAATATTGGTACGGATCGTACGGTATTGCTCCGAGACGGGAGACTTCGGGTTCACTTTTGCTATTAGCTTACGTATATTTGAGTTCATTGATTTCTTCTGCTTATTAAACACCGACACTTTCACCTCTGCGTCTTGACGTTCTTTCCTGACGATGAGCTACCTTTTGAAATTCACTATCGGTAATCGTTGGAATGACTCCCAATACAGGAAGTTCGAGACCTTTCTCTATGTCTTGCTCTGTTTTCACTGTGTTATCCAAGAATTCTAATAAGAAGGCAAGTCCTACTCCTGCCATTAATCCCACTACAAGCGCTATGGCGATATTCAATAGTGGCTGCGGTTTAATTGGCGAAGGGTTCTCCCCGAGCTCCGCCTTGGCAAGAATGCTCACATTATCGACGTTCATGATTTTCACAATTTCAGTTTGGAAGACTTCCGCAATTTTATTCGCGATGGCCGCCGCTTGTTTAGGATCTTCATCCTGAACAGAGATGTTAACCACTTGTGAATCTTTTTCACTTTGCACCGTCACTTTTTCATTCAGTGCTCCGGTTGTCATATCCAACTTAAGATCATCAATAACAATATCCAGAATAGCAGGGCTCTTCATTATGACATTATATGTATTGATTAATTGCAGGTTCGTTTGCACTTCTCCTACATTAAATGACTGTTGGTCGTCATTCGATTTATTCACGAGCAATTGAGTGGACGATTGATAGATTGGCGTGAGGGCGAAATAGCTGATTGCCGCACTTACCAATACTGCCATTAGGGTCAGTATGATGATGAGACTCATGCGCTTTTTCAGCGTCTGAATGAGCTCCTTTAAACTGATGGTTTCTTCCATGATAGCCTCCTAAAATTCTTTAAAAATAAAAATCTCGTCATATTATATCATAAGTTCTTGTTATTTTTAGGGAATCTTGTCATAATTTTAATAGAATTGAAATCTTTTGTTATATATCTATTAAACACTAGATTGTTTTTTATTGGAAGGGTCCCTATGGATTTGGTTCCATTTTCCATGTTTATTACTTTTAGGAGGTTCGTAATGAAAAAGGTCTTTATTTTGTTTTTACTTATATTATGTGGTGGTGTCATTGTATACGGAAACCTGCACTGGAAGTCTATGACGTCCACCTCAGATGTCAAATCAGATACTGTGGCTAAAGAAGATGAGCCCAAATCGGTTACTGATGAGAATTCCGATTCCGTTGAAGGCGATGAGAAAGAGCTGGCAGAGATGGGAAATTGGCCGGAAGACGCCCGTGCCCTTTATAAAGGAAAGCTTGAAGCAGGCGAAACATTCCATGTGGTCCTCTTAGGTTCAACTGAAATGGATTCGGTTGAGAACGGCTGGAATGACCTCGTGACGAGCGCTTTAGAAGAAGAATACGGTGACACCATATCCGTTGAAAGTCTGTCTTATGACCTCAACACACTTGATTTCGTCCGGGAAGAAAAGTATGAAGAGGTCGGGGAATTACAACCTGGGCTGGTCATCTTCGAGCCGTTTGTCTTCCAGGATAACGGAAACGTTCTGATTGAAGACACGCTTCAGAACATCGAAACCATCCGCGAGGAAGTAAAGACATTATCCCCCGGGGCTTCATTTGTTCTTACTCCCCCCCAACCCATTTACCAGCCGGCAAACTATAGGGCACAAGTTACGGCGATCAAGGAATTCGCCGAGGATAACGACATTCCGTATATCGACCATTGGTCAAACTGGCCGGATGTTGAAGATGAGGAAATCAAGTCTTATTTAGATGAAGTAAGCAGTCCTAACGAAAAGGGTCACCATGCTTGGGCTAAAGGGATCATTGAATTCCTGATCAAAAAGTAATGTTTTTTTACTAATTAAGGAATAATTTAGCTTTTCTCACCAAATTATGTGATAAAATGACGGTATCATCTATCAAACTATGACAAAAAAGGAGAAGTGTATGTGAAAAAGACATTAGTATCTGTAGCAGCTACGGCTGTTCTCTCGTCTTCGTTTGTTAGCTATGCCGCTGCAAGCACCCATAAGGTGGAATCAGGTGACTCCCTTTGGCTGATCGCAACTAAATACGACACTACCATCGCCAACTTGAAGAGCTTGAACAAGCTCCATTCGGAAATGATCTTTCCGAATCAGGTATTGAAGGTGGCAGCCAACGGGTCTCAACCTCCTAAAGCATCTAAGCCGACAAAGCAAACTACGGGGCAAACGTCCGCCAATACGTATACGATCAAATCCGGGGATACATTAGGTCAGATTGCTGCTACTCATTCTATTACGCTAAATGATTTAATGAGCTGGAATGGTTTACGTAATCACCTGATCTATCCAGGACAGGTATTAAAGGTGTCGAAAGCGGGAACCACGACTGCTCCAAGTAAACCGGCTGCGCCCTCACCTGAAAAGCCAGCTCAAGATGCTCACACTTCAAGCTATTCGGTGAAGTCAGGGGATACGTTATCTCATATCGGGATAAAATTCGGTGTGACTGTAGCAGAACTGAAAAAACTGAACGGTTTATCAAGTGATTTCCTGTTTATTGGACAAGTTCTGAAAGTGTCGAACTCAGGATCGCAGACTGCACCTGCCAAACCAGCACCCGCTCCTGCTAAACCGCAACAGAATCATTCAGTGACTACATACACGGTAAAGTCCGGTGATACCTTGTCTTATATCGGTGCAGCATTCGGTGTCAGCGTAAGCGAATTGAAGAGCCTGAACGGACTTTCGAGCGACTTCCTTCGTGTTGGACAGGTGTTAAAAGTAAAGGGAACAAAAGGGACGGCTCAAGACGTTAAGCCTCCTGCCTCAAGTTCATCATCCACTTTCTCTGTAAATAAATTATTAAGTGAGGCAACGTCTCATATAGGAACTCCTTATGTATGGGGAGGATCTTCGGTTGGCGGCTTTGATTGCAGTGGTTTCATCTACTACGTTTTCAAGGAAGCCGGAGCCAAGGATGTCAAGCGTCTTTCAAGTGAAGGGTATTATAGCCGTTCCTATTATGTGAATTCTCCTCAGCCGGGAGATATTGTATTCTTTGAAAATACATATAAAAAAGGCATTTCTCACTTAGGCATTTATGTAGGGAATAATGAATTCATACATGCAGGGGATAATGGAGTCGAAATATCCAGCCTGAGTAACTCCTACTGGAAATCCAAGTTTGATGGTTTTAAGAGATTTTATGAGTTATAAAATAGTAGATCCCGATGACGATGATGTCATCGGGATCTATTTTTTTATGGTGTGTAGAAGTCCTGGGTGTAGTACACTCCGTACTCTCCTCCGTAGTATGTACCCACTCCCAGTTTTTCATAGAGGGGACTGAGGATGTTTTTGCGGTGGCCGGGTGAATTCACCCAAGCGTCATGGACGGCTATGGCATTTAACTGACCCGCTGCGATGTTTTCCCCTGCTGATGAGTAGGAGATACCCGCCTGTTCCATTCTCTGAAAGGGTGTGAGGCCATCGGGGTTATCATGACTGAAGAAGTTTCGGATGGCCATGTCTTTACTATGGGCCCTTGCCACTTCCCGGGCCCTTGAATCTTCCTCGAGAGGCTCGAGGAAATGACGGGCACGCAATGCATTGCCTTGATCGAGAAGTTGTTTCTCCATACTGATTCTTACGTTTTCTTTATTGAAATCAGGGTTAGTCATCGTGAAGTCCTGCCTGACCATGAAAATCCCTGTTAATGTATCACCGTCGTTCTGGTCATAATACAAACGGATGAGCTTCTCATCATAGACGTAGTCGCTTCCCTGGTCATACTCAGCACCGATTTGATCCATGAGACTCCGCACTTCCGGTTTGTTCATGCCCAGCTTAAGACCCGACTGCGACGTCCAGCTATCGGAATTTGAGTACATCGCCACCACGATCCCGTGAAATACCCCAAATTGAATATATGTTTTAGGATCTTCGTTATACACATACCAATCAAAGTTGAACCGGCTCTCATCGATTCGGTCAGGTTCTCCTAAGACGGAACGCAAAAATGCTTCTGTCGCATCCACATGGACTCCCTGGAACTGAAACTCTTCGGTACTGCCTACTAATTGTTCTTCCACTTTATAAGATATTGCATTTTTCCCGCCAAAGATCGAAAACGATGGATAGGAGTTTACTAGACTTTCAATGGAAGGAGGGATATCATCCTTCTTCACTAGAAGAATCGGGGCGTTGTCTTTAGCCGCCAGAACAGACCCTGCCAGTGCATCGGCGAAATTACCGCCCGTAGCGACGTAGGCCGTTTCCTTCCCAAGGGGCAATCCTTCTATGATATTCTTTGCAGTCTCATAACGATCGGCACCGCCATAGCGGATTGAAGAAGGAAGATCTGTTGCGACACGTGAAGAAATCACGCTTTTCCCTCCTACAATGATGGTGTCTTCTTTTTCATCTGTTATTTCTTTAGTACTTTCAGGTAAGTCTGTCGATTCCGTTAAAACAATCGGGATGCCGTTCTTTGCGGCATATGGTGCCACTGCCAGTGCATCCGGGAAGTTGCGGCCGTTTGCCACGATGGCTTGATCAGAAGGGAGATAGTCTGCTATTTTCGCAGCGGTCTGAAACCGGTCATCTCCTCCGATTCTCGTAATCTCCAAGCCTAAGTCTTTTAGCTGCTTTTCCACATAGAGGTCAATCGCTCCGACCCCGCCTAATATGTATACCTGCTTTGCTTCCAGTATGTTGATGAACTTTCTTGTTTCCGCGGGCAGCCGATGCTTATAGGTCAGCAAGATTGGGGCATCCAATTGATAAGCAAGGGGGCCCCCTGCCAGTGCGTCCGGGAATGTTTCCCCGCTGGCGATGACAACGGTTTCCGCCTGATCCCATCCCCTTAGAGAAATCATTCCAGCTGTATCATATCTGCTTTCGCCAAATATTCGATCTACACTCGTATCTGCTTTTGCCTGGTCCATCTGAATCAGACTGAATACAAGACTGAATAACAAAAGTGTGATTCCGACTTTTTTTATCAAAGTATCCTCTCCCTCCGGTTGTCTACTTTTATTATACCAAAATAATCCAACTCATCCGTGTAAAACCTTACATTCATTGGGATTTTCTTTATGCATTTCCATAGTCAGACAAAATTTTACTAATGTATTTCTTTTTCGACGATTTTCTAGTATATTTTTCTTATATGTAAAAAAAATTATTATAGGTGGGAAACAATTTGAGAACGGATAGACATCAAAAAAAACGCAAGTGGCCGAAAGTGGTGGGCATTATCTTCCTCCTCCTTCTAGTAGCAGGGGCCGGATATGCCTATTCCATTTATCATTCCTTGAGTAAAACGGCTGAAACGATGAACGAAGAGATCGATCGACCGAAATCGGATAAACGAGCGGAAGAAGTGAAATTTGAGAAAAAGCATCCCTTTTCAGTTCTGCTTCTTGGAGTGGATGAGAGGGCCGGTGATAGGGGCCGTTCCGATTCCATGATTGTCGTAACGGTAAATCCTCATGAAAAATCAACGAAAATGCTTAGTATCCCCCGAGATACAAGAGTGGAAATTGTGGGTAAAGGAACAGAAGATAAAATTAACCATGCCTATGCTTTCGGCGGGGTTGAAATGTCCATGGATACTGTAGAGAATTTCCTTGATATCCCAATTGATTATTACGCCAAAATCAACATGGAAGGCTTTAGAGATATCGTAGATGCAGTTGGAGGCGTAAATGTACAAAACAAATTCACCTTCAACTACGAGGGGTACACATTTAAAGAAGGCACATTGTCCCTGACTGGGAAAGAAGCCCTTGCGTATTCCCGTATGCGTTATGAGGATCCAAGAGGAGACTTCGGAAGGCAGGCCCGGCAACGCCAGGTGATTGAAGCCGTAATCCGAGAAGGTGCCAGCGTCTCTTCACTTTGGAACTATGGCGATATTTTCGGAGCGATCGGTGAGAACGTAAAGACCAACCTAACGTTGGATGAAATGGTGGAAATTCAAAAGAACTATAAGAGTGCAACCGGAAGTATTTCTCAAAGCCAAATCGCAGGAGAAGGTACGAAAATCGGCGGCATTTACTACTATCTTGTGCCTGAAGAAGAAAGACAAAAAGTACAGAGTGAATTGAAGGATCATTTGGATTTGAATGAATAAAGTGGAAGGTCGGCCTTGGTGGCCGGCTTTTTTTATGAGGGACGGACCTTTGGGTGATAGACATGGTGGAATTGGATGGAACGATGAAAAAGAACCAGCCTGGAGCTGGTTCTTTTCGCACAGCTGGTAAAAAGCAAACGGTTTAATTAACCTCTGACAGCTCTTTAATTTTATTTCGGATAAAGTTAATGTATTTATCATCTTCCTGGAGTTCAAACACTATCAGTGCTTTTTCCATATAGCTCTTCGCTTTCAATGGCTGATTCAACAATTCTAAATTATAACCGATTTGATAATGCAGTTCTCCTAATAAATATAAACTATCCTTGTTTAAACACCATTTAATGGCATCCTCGCAATATTTATTAGAGTCATTAATCCTGCTTAACTTCGTTAACACCCTCGACATGTTATAGTATAGTCTCGTCTTAAGGGTATAGTCATTGATGTGAGGTAGCGTTTGGATATGGCCTTTTGCTTCTTCAAAGACCGTCAATGCCTTTTCGTTATTCTCCTTATAATAAATACCCCCAATGGTCAAGAGAATTTCAATTTCCCGTTCTAACATTACTTTACCCTTAACATGTGTAATTTCTAAAGCTTCTCTTAACGTGGAAATGGAAGATTCAAGATCCTTCTTCACTTCCCAAAGATAGATCCCTTTATGCCAAAGGAGCAGCTGCATATTCTTTTTATTTTGAAGGAAGAGCGGATTGACTTCTTCTGTCCGTACAATATCCATCATTTCTTCAAATCGCAGACTTCTTCTCATGATTTGAAGTTGTTTAAAAACTTCTTGCACATAGTCCAATCTGGGGGTTGTACCGATATCAAAAAAGTAGTTGACATCCACCCCTAACTTCTGTGAAATTTGATATAATGTAGAGGCATAAGGAAAAACATCTCCCTTTTCAATCTTACTGATTTGAGCCTGCGTACAAATTCCGTCAGACAATTCTTCTTGAGATAGTCCACTATTCTTTCTTAACTCTTTTATCTTTCTTCCTACTGCCCCAAAATCCATTAAACCCTCTCCTAAATATGCCTAGAGTTATATTTTTGTCTATATACCGTAGAAAACACCGTAATTTCTTAGTAAAATAAGAATAAAGAAGGATACATTCCCTTTTTACAAACAAAGGAAATGTGTTTTAATAATTATAACATTACTTACAATTATAATAACGAATCTTCTTTCAAAGAAGAAAGGGAGGAAAGACCTATGAAAAGACGTTTTCTTACAATCTTGACAGCTTCAGTCCTGCTCTTAGGATTTGCTGGAACCACTAGTGCAGCTGGTACATCTGCAGATGCAAATGTTACTACTCCTCAAACAGATTTACCTGGTTGGGCATACTAAGTATTTAAACAATGTTTTATAGGGCTTTCTCATCTTGAGGAAGCTTTTTTTCTTGTTATGAATTTTCCTGTTTATATGCCTAGAGTTATAAGAATGAGTGAAAAACGGTATATTTAGACCTTAATCAAAGTTGTATATCCAATATTGCTTCATAAGCCTAAATTCCCTCTTTTTTGAATTGTGATAGGATAAAAGTACAATAAAAGAAAGGGGGCTTCATGATGAAAAGCATAAGCATGAAAGTAAATCCTCTATATTCTGATGTAGATTTGTCGATTGTATTTCAGTTCGAATTTTCCAAAGGTAATTGTAAGGTCGGGGAAGCCATGGTGTCTACGTATTCCATGGACAACAGTGTTACCTATCGAAAGTCCCTACTAGTTCCAGCAGCAAAAGTTGATAAGTGTGCGGTCATTGATCAGTTCGATATTATCGGAGACCTTGAAGAACTCTGTATGAAAAAACTCCAGCATTTCCTTAAAGTCATTGGGATGAAAGAAATTCATTCGGGTTATGACATGGTTATGGAAAAAAAATAGTTCGATTAATATTTTTATTCTCAACGCATTCGTTCTTTCGCTATCGTTCTTGGTAAATTTTTCACAAACCATTGAGTGGTAAGATAAAGAGGTACAAATTTCTCTTAATTACAAATTAATATAATCAGATTGAAGGGGGATTCTTAATACTACCTTTCCTCTGTTTGTGGAGAGAACAATGGCTTTTAACAATTGTTTTAATTTGAGTTAAAGCATGATTAAGGAGAGAGCAAAAGAACGCCGCCTCTTCATATCCAATAAATCCAATGAGGAACAAGTAAGTCCTAAGAGTAATAATAGGGCTTATTTGTTGACTATAAAGACGAGTCAATCAACTAATCCTCAATATATCTGGAAAACGCGCTTGATTAGTCAGTGGTGCCTTAAAAAATGACAAATGACTATCATTCAGCAAATTTTAAAAATTAGCATTTATAATCAACATATACATGACTCACTATAAAAATTTACCAATTCAAGTAGTCGATTGGCTGCGTAATCTCTTTTTATTGTGCACTTAATAGGGGGCATTTTATCTTGATAGTCTTTCATTTATTTTTTACACTATACCCTCTATTGATGTTTGTGCTTAATCAATCCGGAAGTACACTAACTTCTCCTTGACTTGAATTAAGAATTTGCAAATTCTTATTTGTATTGCCACTGAATAATCCGTCCACTTGAAACCTTTTACTACCCTTTATTAATACTCCCTGTTTCGAATCACTTACATTCATTTCAATATCAAAATCAGAACTATTAACTATAACAACACCTACCTCATCAAATCCATTTACTATTCCATCCACATTGAAGTTAGAAGAACTATCCAAATAAATGGCAGATTTCTTATATTTAGAAAAAGTGTTACCTGTTATAGTAAAATTATCACTATTAATAGCTTTAATAGCATGGCCATCCTGTTTTTCTGCTGGTATGAGATTAGTACTTGGAGTATAGCCGTTAAAATTATTTCCGCTAATTGAGAATAAAGATATGTTGTTCAGATCAACTGCATTTCCACTAGGAGAGAAACCTGCAATATATGCTGAGGATAAACCTTGATCAAATTGATTTCCAATAATAGTTATATTATTCATCGATTTTTCATTAATGTTTGTATTATTTAGTTTTATATGAGCTTTATTATTAGCAAAAAAATGGTTATCTGCGATAATGACTTTTCTGAAGGTATCTCCTTCAACAACTAATCCTCCACTTTTGTTTAATTCAATTGTATTTCTAGAAAAATTAAGTGTGACAAATTCTCCCCTAACAGCCATATTGGTTTGAGTAAACCAACAATTTTGAATAGTCACATCTGTCAGGCTTCCTTTAGTTAGTATACCTGAAGCATTATCTGAATCTGATTCAATGATTTGAAATAATAAATCACTAGCAATAAATTTTGCACTTCCTTGATTAGAAACTGTGATTAACGGAAATGATATTGGCTTATCATTTGTACCTTTAGCTCGGATAACACTTGAGAACCCTTCCCCCGATATTTGAACCTTACTTTTTTCTGATATCAACAAAGTTGATGAAATTATATACGTTCCGGTCGGAAAGTAGACTAATCCACCTTTAGAATTGTCAATAGAATCAATTGTCCTTTGTATAGCTTCGGTGTCATCGTTTTTACCATCACCCACAGCACCAAATTTTTTTACACTATATACCTCGTCTATTACTTTTGGAGCAAGTCTATTTTCTAGTTCGTTTACAATTCCACTTAACAATAATAACAAACAAAAAAATATCAAAATACTGTACCACTTCATAAAATAGCCACCTTTTGTATTATAAGGATATCATCTTTAATGATATATTGTTATTTTCGAAAAGAACTTCTAACATAAATTATTTTAGATTTTACGTTTACATTTTTGCATGGTATAATTCTCTAAGTTTAGTAAGTGGAGGTAAAATTTCATATATGTCTATTAAATTCTCATTTCACAAGAATATTACTTTTCTTATATCCCTTCTCATATTAGTTTCATTAATTACCTATTTGCCACAGACTTTGGCACTCATGAAAGGCTCAAACATTCATACTTCTGAAGAAGCAGGCTTAAGATTTCTAAGAGAAGCTATATTATGTATTATTGTCTTCTATATGATTTTTTGGATTAAAAAATATCCATCTCCTTCTAAGTCATTTTTGGCAGTCACTATTTTCTTTTTCTGCTATACATTATTAGAAATAGCAAATATGATTTCTAAAGAGTATCCTTTACTGGTCCCTATTTCCGGCCTAAGGATTTTTCAATATACTCCTATTGCGTATGCAGGATTTATTTTAGCTTCGAATAACTATACTGTTTCATTGGAAAAAATCGCTAATTCGCTTAAATTTTTTCTCTTAATCCAATTAGTAGCTGGAATTTATCAAATATTAAATGCTCCTCCTTTTTTCGGATCAACTATTCTTGGAAGTAGACCTTTCGGTACGTTTTCAAGCCCAAATATATTCGGACTTACATTCGCTTCTTGTGGTCTTCTATTCTATTTCACTAATAACAAAAAAAATAATAAATGGATTCTATTAAGCTTGATTGGAGCCTCTATAAGTGGTTCAAGATCAGCTTTTCTTGGTGCGGTAATTATTTTGGGTTTTATATTTTTATTTAAATTGACCAAAAAAAGTAGATTATTATTTATTCCATCCATTCCATTGATATTAACCTCTATATATTTCATATCACGCTCCCCTTTAATAAGTGGTCGTGATATTCAAGGAGAGCCACGTTTCGCAGTTTGGGATACCATTTTACAAAACCTAAACTCTTCCTTTGACTTCTTATTTGGTTGGGGGTTAGGATTGGGATCTAATACTGTCACAAATATTTTTGGTTATGACTTTTTTGATGGACAGTTTTTCTCAGATAGTGTATATATTTTTGTTTTTAGTAGTTACGGCATAATTGGGTTTTTATTCTATTTAGCTGTATTAATTTTCACATTGCTATATTGTAAGAATATGAAGTCTACACTTTTAATATTTTTTATAGCATTTTATAGTAACATCTTTGTTATATGGGAAATATTTCCAGCCAACGTCATTTTGATGCTTCTATGGGGATGGGTTTTAGGGGATGTAAAATATTCAAATAAGCAAACTGAAAACAATACTTTATCCCTAAAGTTAATTCCAAACGCAAAAAGCTCATAATTGGAAATGTTTTCTCTTTCTATTAATTCTTACTCCAGCATTTTAAGCGAAAGTTCTTGACCCCTTGAAACTCTCTGAATCCGTATTGCCAACATATCTTTAATGGGTCTCTTGTTTTGGTTTCTTAAGTAATATTTATAGATAATGATCCTGAACTCAAATTTATTTATTTTTTCATAAAATCGCACTTGTTCTAATATGAATTAGTTTTAAATCTCTACTAATTCATTCACTTAAATATTGGTACCATCAATAAAATTGTTTCTTGATCAATCAGTTTTTCTTCACTGAACAAACATTCGCGAATTCATTCTGTCACTACTAGTTAAACATTGAATTAGCTGAATGTGCGATAACTTAGTTCATATTTTTTAGCTAGCAAGATCAATCGAGGATGATAAGCCGACAGCATTCATCTCGAAGAAATGGTTCGAACACCTCATGAGAGATACTTCCAACCAAATGATGGAATGGAATTAAATAATTCTTACAGATAAAATTGTGTATGATATTTTATCAGAAGTGGTCCTTATTTTATTTCATAGGAGGATTTTGTCTCTCCCTCTTTATTGAAATGGTACTTATTAATGTAATTTCAGACCATCCGTCCAAATAATTTCTGGATATCCCCATTGATTTATGGGAGAAGAGTCATTTGTCGTGCTCCCATAGCTTACCCCCGTATCGTAATACCCATCTATTCCATTCTCAATATGGACAATATAGGAGAAGGTATTCCATAGGGATTCTTCTTCCTTCTCTTCACTTGAAGCATCCGTTAGTTTCTTCAAGAAGGAGTGAGCGATGTGTTTTATTTCCTTTTCGGATGTTTCTTGTGGAACAACGATGTTAAATTCCAAAGGATCCTGCTGAGATCGTAAGAGGACTTCAATCGCCTTGGTATTGTTCACCACTTCTTCTCTCGCCTCATCAAGCCACTCTGTACGGAAAACCACCGTTTTTTCCTCATCACCGAGGTACTTTACATCGGAACTTGCCGTTGCAGGAGAACGATCCTTTTTTAATAAGGAAATGGACGTAATATATGAGCTGCGATCAATGATTTGCACCCCAGCCTCTGTATAAGGTTCCCCTTTATTTTGTCCATCGAGATTCAATATCACCATATAGTCGCCATAATAATACTTAGCGTTAAAAACCTCCCGGGTGCCATCATACGCATAATAAGGGTCTCCGAGAGTCTCAATGACCTGCTTCAATGTATATACAGAGCTGATACTGGATTGAATCTGTGATAACTTCCTTTCTTTCTCACGATATTGTAGGAGGTAATTTTCCACTCGATCATACTCTTTGCCGACTTCATATCTATCCTCAAATTGCGCTTGGATATCATCCATTGAATCTCCTATTGTAAAAGGTGTTCCCATGAATGTTCCTTTCCCGGCTTCCTGTTTGAATACTTCAGGACGATTCAGAATATCTGTGAAGTCAAAGAGAGCTAAAGGCACCACTTTATCAGCTTCAGGTGTCTCTTTCTGTTCTTCGTTCTGCACTTCTTCTTCCTTAAATTCTCTTTCTTCTTCTATTTTTTTAACAGGGTTCGCAGACCTCCTTGTCCAGGCTTTTTCATCTTGTATCTGCTCGTCAAACTTGTCAACAGGGATGAATGTAAATTGATCTTCCGTCTCTTCTGTTTCGTTCTCTTTCACTTTTTCATCCTGGAACAGATAACTGCTCGTTAAAATGGAAAGGATGACGATGAAACATAGGGGAGCCGCAATGTTTATACATATCGTCTTAAATGAAAATCTATGTTGTTTCTCACTTCTGATTTTTTTCATGATGGCTCTTTTTTGACTAACAGGAGTTGTTTTCTGAAAAATTTCCTTTTCAATTTCATTCTTGATGTTTTGGAATGGGTCCTTATTCATTTGATAACCTCCCTCCCATTGTTTTCTTCAGTTTTTCTCTCCCACGGTCCAGTCTCGTCCGGACGGTAGAGGGGTTGATCCCAAGCATATCGCCGATTTCCTGTGTGGTGAGTTCTTCATAATAATATAGTAGAATGATTTCCCGGTATTTGATAGGCAAAGCCAGTATATGGGATATGACTGAGTCATTTGCTTCATTGGTCATCAATTCCTCTTCCGGAGTGACTGTCGTCGATTTGTTCAGGATCTTATGGAATGTATGTACGACTGTATTTCTTCTAAAATAAGCTGAACACTTATAATCCTTGCACTGGTTAATGACGATACGATATATCCAGGTTTTGTAAGAAGAATGTTGATTAAACTGATGCAGGGCCTGGAAAGCCTTAATGAACACCTCTTGGGTAATATCCTGTGCCGCTGACCAGTCCTTCACATACAAGTAGGCCAATTTGGTCACCTGCATCTCATACTCATCAATCAAATCTTCAATCACCCTTTCCCTGCTTACCTCCATCTGCATCACTCCCCTCTTCTCCTGCTGCCACGCTTCTTCCACTTTCCATCCCCCTTGATCATCCGGGTGCCCCCGCTTAGTCCGCACCCGGCAAGGTCCGTCCCTCACCGCTTTGAGGGACGGACCTTCATTCGTTTAATTGTAATGTATTATTTTACATTTTTGTAAGTTTTCTTATATTAGACGAAGGGGGAAGTATGGGTGTCTCAGATTCTTAAAAATTCTCTATCCTTTTATCTGCACAAAATGAACTCATCCATAGAAAAAGCTTTGGCAGCATGGACGCTTCCAAAGCTTTTTTGCTATTTTGATAGTGTTTCAAGAATAAGATGCGCCGCCACCCTGCTCGTCATGTCTCTGGTGTCGAGGGTCGGGTCGATCTCGACGATGTCCATGGTGGTTACCTTCGGGTGCTCCAGCGCGGTCTGGACCGCCTCCATGAGCGTATCCGGATGCATCCCCCCGGGACCGATCGCCGGGCAGCCCGGGGCGAATGCCTGGTCGAGGACGTCCATGTCGACGGAGAGGTAGATGGTGTCGACCTTGGATTCCAGTTGGGTTAGAGCATGTTGGATGAGTTCGGTGATCGACGAGTTCGATTGTCTGACGTCCTTCATCGTATACACCGTTACACCCTGCTCGATGGCGTAATCATGGTAGGCTTTCGCATTGGCGTAGTTGCGGATGCCGATTTGAATCAGGTGATCACCCTGGAGATGCCCTTCTTCTATTAATCTTCTGAAAGGTGTTCCGTTGGTCGGCCCTCCGTCTTCGGTGTTTCTGAGGTCATGATGAGCATCAAACTGGATGATGCCCACAGTCCCTTTCGTTTCCTTGATGGCTTTAACCGTTGACGTAGTGATGGAATGGTCTCCGCCAAGGATGATGGTGAAGGGTGCGGTGTTTGTTTCGGTTACTGCTTTGGTTGATTCATAGATTCGTTGATGTGATTCTTCGATGGAGGTCGGATGCATGGAGATGTCACCGAAGTCGATGATGGTTTTGCTGTCTTCTTGGAGGTCCGTCCCTCTCTCAATATTGTAGGTTGTGAACGAGTTCAGGCACCTTCTGATGGCGTCGGGTGCGAAGCTTGCCCCTGAGTGGGAGATGGAGGGTTTAGAGAGGGGGGCGCCGATGATGGCGATGTCCCCTTTCTTTCCCTCTTCCCATGGTGTCAGGAGTTCTGCTGCTTTCGTTGTGTAGCGGTCTTTGAACTGCGCCTTTCCTGCGGGCTTAATGTGTTGAAATGTGCTCATGAAGCTTCTCCTTGCGGTAGATGATGCATCCGTCTTTCATGACGGTGTTGGTATGGTTGACTCCGTAGTGATACGGGACATAGTGATAGTTCGGGACATCCCACAGTACAATATCGGCTTTGCGGCCTTTGATTAACTTTCCTGCCGAGTCTCCCCTGTTGATGGCATAGGCGGAGTTGACGGTGACGGCGTTCCAGATTTCTTCCGGCGTCATTTTCAATTGTAATGACGCAAGGTTCATGATGAACTGCAGGTTCTCCGTCGGTGAGCTGCCAGGATTGAAGTCGGTGGATAGGGCGACAGCCGCTCCCGCTTCGAGCATCCCTCTTGCGTTCGCGAATTTTCCTTTGTTTAGGTAGAAGGATGTGCCTGGTAGGAGGACTGCGATTGTGTCGGTTGCTCCCAGTGCAGCGATGCCTTTGTCAGACGCGCCCACTAAGTGGTCTCCGCTGGTGGCGCCGATTTCTGTTGCCATTTCAGTTCCGCCGAGTGGATGGATTTCGTCGGCGTGGATTTTGACGGAGAATCCTTTTTCTTTGGCCGCTTTTAAAAACTGGCGGGACTGTTCGACGGAGAATACGCCTGTTTCGCAGAAGATGTCGACGAATTCAGCTAGTTGTTCTTTTTCGATGTCGTTTAACAGGTCAAGCATTTCCTGCAGGAATTCATCGGAGCGGCCTTTGAATTCCGGTGGGATGGCGTGTGCTCCCAGGAATGTGGAGACGATTTCTGCCGGGTGTGTTTCGTTTAGTTGCTTGGCTACTTTCAGCTGTTTTAGTTCGGTCTGGCGGTCAAGACCGTATCCGCTCTTTGCTTCTACTGTTGTGACTCCGTAAGAGATCATTCTGTTCAGATGGAAGCGTGCTTTTGTTAGAAGTTCTTCTTCGGATGCTTCGCGGGTAGCACCTACTGTAGATAGGATGCCTCCTCCCCGCTTGAGGATCTCTAAGTATGGAACACCCTGCTGCTTTAGGGCCATTTCGTGTTCACGGGAGCCGCCAAAGACCAAATGAGTGTGCGGGTCGACTAGACCGGGTGAGACGAGCTTTCCTTCTGCGTCGATCCGTTCCGTTGCTTTCATGGATTGCGCGTCTTCATGCGTGCCAATCCAGGCGACAAGGCCGTCCTTGATAGCAAGTGCCGCATTTTCCAGAACAGGGAGGCTGTTCATCGCCCCTCCTTTCAAAGGTCCGTCCCCGTGATCCATGGTCAGGAGCTGGCCGATGTTGTCGATGATGGTGTCGAATTGTGTAGTGGTCATCTTATTCTCCTCCTTTGTTCATCGGGATGTGAATGTTGTGTTTTTCGGCTGTTTTTTCTGCAATATCATAGCCTGCGTCGACGTGGCGGATGACGCCCATTCCGGGATCTGTTGTGAGCACCCTCTCAAGACGTTCCTGTGCAAGGTCCGTCCCGTCTGCCACAACGACCATTCCGGCGTGCAGAGAATACCCCATCCCTACTCCGCCGCCGTGGTGGAAGGAGATCCAGGAGCCGCCTGCCGCTGTGTTGATGAGGGCGTTCAGGATGGCCCAGTCACCCACTGCGTCACTGCCGTCCTTCATACTTTCCGTCTCACGGTTTGGTGAAGCTACTGATCCGCAATCGAGGTGGTCACGGCCGATGACGATTGGAGCTTTCAGTTCGCCATTTCGTACCAGTTCGTTGATGGCAAGACCCATTTTCACACGCTCACCGTAGCCTAACCAGCAAATTCGGGAAGGAAGACCTTGGAATGCCACCTGCTCCTGCGCCATATCGATCCAGCGATTCAGTGCTTCATTTTCAGGGAAAAGCTCTTTGATCAATCGATCCGTTCTGTAGATGTCTTCCGGGTCACCTGACAGTGCCGCCCAGCGGAAAGGTCCTTTTCCTTCACAGAATAATGGACGGATATATGCAGGAACGAATCCGGGGAAATCAAATGCATTCTTGACCCCTTCATCCTTCGCTACCTGACGGATGTTGTTGCCGTAGTCAAATACGATGGAGCCACGGTGTTGGAACTCGAGCATCGCTTCCACGTGTTTGGCCATACTTTTTTGTGATAGTGCTGTGTAAGTTTTCGGATCCTGTTTACGTAGTTCAGCTGCCGCTTCGAGTGTATATCCTTCAGGGACATAGCCGTTGAGTGGATCGTGGGCTGATGTCTGGTCGGTTACGATATCAATTTTGACGTCACGCTTGAGGAGTTCATGATGAACCTCAGCCGCGTTTCCAAGTAAAGCGATGGACAGAGGCTTGCCCTGGTCCCTTGCTTCATATGCCATCATCAACGCTTCTTCGATGGACTCGGTTTTCACGTCACAGTATTTTGTATCGAGGCGCTTCTGGATCCGCTCTGCGTCCACATCTACGGCGATCACGACTCCTCCGTTCATCGTGACGGCGAGTGGCTGTGCCCCACCCATTCCGCCTAATCCGGCTGTGAGGGTGATCGTCCCTTTGAGGGAGTTATTGAAATGTTTCTTCGCCAGTGCCGCGAACGTTTCGTACGTCCCTTGCAGGATTCCTTGGGTCCCAATATAAATCCAGCTTCCCGCTGTCATTTGGCCGTACATCATGAGGCCTTTTTGATCGAGCTCATGGAAGTGCTCCCAGTTTGCCCACTTTGGAACGAGGACTGAGTTGGATAGCAGGACCCTTGGCGCTGCTTTATGAGTTTTGAACACACCAACCGGCTTTCCGGATTGGACGAGCATGGTTTCATCGTTCTCCAGGTTTCTGAGCGTAAGAACGATGGCATCGAAAGACTCCCAGTTACGGGCCGCTTTCCCGATTCCGCCGTATACGACGAGCTCTTCCGGTATTTCAGCTACTTCAGGATCGAGGTTATTGTAGAGCATGCGGAGGACCGCTTCCTGCTCCCATCCTTTACATTCGAGGTCCGTCCCTCTTTTTACGTGTACGATTCGTTTGTCTGCCTTAACCATTTGTCGTTTCCTCCTTTGTTTTGGTTGGTTTGATCAGTGTGCTCAGGGTTGTTTGCTGCAGCCACTGGTTGGCTTTTTCTATATCTTTCGAGAAGATCCGGTCCTTCGTGATGGAAGGAATGACTTTTCTCGCTTCTTCGTAAAATTGTTTTGTTTTGCTGGCCATGAGGTCCGTCCCTCGATGTTCTGCTGCCTGCAGGTTGCAGATGAGCTCGACGGCGAGGACTCTTCTCGTGTTCTGCAGGATTTGATAGGCGTGACGGGATCCGATTGTCCCCATGCTGACGTGGTCTTCCTGGTTGGCAGATGACGGAATCGAGTCGACGCTCGCCGGATGGGCAAGGGTTTTGTTCTCGGATACGAGTGATGCCGCGCAGTATTGCATGATCATGGCGCCTGACTGCAGCCCAGGTTGCGGGCTCAGGAACGGTGGCAAATCATTGAGCTGCGGGTTCACGAGTCGTTCAATGCGTCGCTCTGAGATGTTGGCGAGTTCTGCTATGGCAATTTTCATGAAGTCCATGGCGAATGCAATCGGCTGTCCGTGGAAATTCCCGCCTGAAATGATTTTTTCACCATCGTCAAAGATCAACGGATTATCCGTCGCTGCATTCATTTCGATTTCGAGCTTTTCCTTTACATAATCAAGGGCCTGCCAAGAGGCTCCATGTACTTGGGGGATGCATCTTAAGGAGTAGGCGTCTTGGACTCTCAGCTCTCCTTGTTTGGTTGTAAGCTTGCTGTCTTGTAAGTAGTCTCTGATTCTTTGCGCCGTTGCTACCTGTTGAGGATATCCCCTCACTAAATGAATATCTTCGTCGAAGGCATCCATGATTCCTCTTAATCCTTCTAAGGTCAGACTGGCGATCATTTCACTTTGGAAGGCCAGTTCCTCTGCTTCCAGGTATCCGATGACGCCCATTGCCGTCATGGCCTGGGTTCCGTTGATGAGTGCCAATCCTTCTTTCGCCTGAAGCTGGATTGGGAAGATGTTTTCTTTAGAAAGGACAGTGAGTGTCTGGTGAACATCACCCTGATAGTGGACTTCCCCTTCACCCATCAACGCCAGTGCCAAGTGGGATAGCGGCGCTAAGTCACCGCTTGCTCCTAATGAACCCTGTTGCGGGATCACCGGATGGATCCCTTTGTTCAGAAATTCAGCGAGCCGCTCTACGATGACCGGTCTGACACCGGAATACCCTTTTAACAGAGCATTACATCTCAAGAGAAGCATGGCCCGCGAAACGTTTTCCGGAAAGGGATCACCCACTCCACACGCATGAGAATGAATCAGGTTCAACTGAAGCTCCTCCACATCATCCGCATCGATCAACACATCACTGAACTTCCCAAAGCCCGTATTAATCCCATACACCACACGCTTCTCCTTCACAATCCTCTCAACCGCCTCGCGACTCTTCCGCACCCTCTCCATACTAAGCGGCGAAAGCTCCACAGGCTCCTTCCCATAAATGACCCTCTTCGCCTCATCCAAACTCAAACTGCAACCCGTCAACTCCACCATCTTGGATCACTCCTTCTATTTTTAGGGACGGACCTCTGAAAATCAGCTGTTTTCGATTCGTCCCCACTGCTATTTACCGTTATTACTGGTTTTTTTGCTTTCATGCTTTAACCTGCTGCGGGACGGACCCCTTCGTAAGTTCCTCTGTCCACACAAAAAGGAGGCTCGACCAAAGACAGACTTCTGCCTTTGGTCGAGCCTCCTTTCAACTAATATCTCTAGGCTCTCATTATTTAAATGTGATTGATTCCAAGTCCGATCGTTTCGTGCTCCAACCCCTTAATGGGCGCACCAATCGTTCCATATAGCGCTACGGCGATCCATTCGCCTTCCTCTTCACTTTCATACGGAGTCCCTCTCACAACGGAGAAGCGCAGGCCCACTGTCCGCAGAATCTCGCCCAATTGAGTCTGACCGCGGGTGACCCCTGTCAGTGCTTCCATGATCGCGTGATACAAAGCATGCATCTCCCGGTACAGATCTTCCCGGACCAGGTCACTCCGCTTCGCCGCTGTTTCTATCGCGGCCACGATTTTCTGGCTGTCCATCGATCCGATCTTACCGGTGCAGTAACTCCAATTCAGCTCATTGAAATGACGGTTCCACTCTTCCTCTTCCCTGTCTAACAGGAGAAGGAGCATGGCGTTCTTTCCGATACGAGTATGATCTGTCTTCTTCAAGTGGCATTCGCACCTTACATGAAAATTCTAAAAATACTAATAACTACTATTATTGTATGGTGTGATTCATAAGAGGTCAACGAAAAAAAGGGTGATTTTAGAAACTTAGAGAGGTAGTTTGGTAGCGTGGTAAAGGGTTTGCGGCGGGATGGGATGGGGAGGTCCGTCCCTCAAAAAAAGACGTACCTGTTCAGGTTCGCCTCATTCCTCCTTTACTCTTCTTGTTTTTTTCCTTTTCCTTTGAATACCTGGGGATTGTTCATAAGGTAGGTGACGGTTCCGTCATCGGACTTCAGGCTTAAGTAGGATAGGATATCCTGCTTGTCTTCGCTGGTGATCGGGCCGTCTACAGGGTATAGGGGCAGGATATTCAGTTGCTCCGTACCCTCCCGCTTTTCGAGTACGATCTTGCAATCCTTTGGTGTGTTGTCGCCTATCCGGACGAATTTGAACGGGATGGAGTGACTCCGGTCGACGGGAACGGCAAACAATGTCGTGAACCCGACTGTTTCAAGAATCTTATCCGAGTACATGATGCTCTCAAGGGCATGAGAAAACCCCGGCGGACGGTTGACCACGACCAACTTATTATAATAATGCTGCCCTTGAAAAACGACTAAATGTTTCTTTGATCTCTTGACGATTCTTTTGGAAACATGAAAATCCTCGAATACTAACAGAAATTCTTTTCTCATACTTTCCTCCTCCTTGAAATAGGAATTTTGTCCTACTGACTATGAATTTCGACACCAGTATCCAAAATCCTCTATATCTCTCCAAAAATATTTTATTTTTTTAACTTTTTATTTGGATTTTATTATGATTCTTTGTGCTGTACTTCTTTCTCTACATATTCCTTATATCGACTGATTTGTGGTGCCGGAAAATAATTGAGGGTGCGTTCCTTTGAAAGTAAGGGGTTATCAATGGAATGGATGTAGAAAGGATAACTGCTCCAGGGGTATGTCTCGGGATGGATGGTGAGTTTCGCTTCAACCGGATTGTGGTGGATATACCTGCTCGCTTTAATGAAATAGGATGGTGTATCTATCTTGGTCGATCCATACCGCCCTTGAAACACATGACCTACATAATCATATTTCTTGTTGAAATAAACGGCATAGCGGGTGTGAAGGATACGGATGATTCTCTCAAGTGGAACATCGTGGGTTTCGATCAGCAGATGGATGTGGTTGGACATCAAACAGTAGGCGTGGATGGTAAATGGGTCCTTTTCTTTCGTTTCCTGCAAATACGTTATATACTTCCTGCGGTCTTCATCATCATGAAACAGATCCTGCTTCCGGTTGCCCCTCGCCGTCACATGATACGTCGTTCCCGGACTCCAATTCCGAGGCGTTCGAACCATAACAACAACTCCTTTTCTTCAATCTCCTAATCTTACACATTACCTATTCGACACAAATGCGTAAAATCCTCTTTTTCATTTGAGGGACGGACCTCTATTCATTCACGGACCTCTGTAAATGAAACGGGTAGAGAGGTCCGTCCCTCACTCTATCTCTCTCTTCTGTCGTAGTCAAGATTGGTGATGTTTCTGTGTGTGTAGTAGATGACTCGTTTTTTTCCATGATGTTTGGTGCTGAATATTAGATTCGACTCCGGTTTCAGCTGGATCCATGTAATGACTTTCTTTTTGCCCTTCGTTGAAAGACTGGCCACTCTCTCTTTTTGCTGTTCCCCCATTCTATCTCCACCTTTTCCCCCAATTCGACAAAATTACAATTATATTTACATTTTAATACGTATTACTGTAATTTTGTATACCTTTTCCAAATTATCTTAAATCGTAATCAAAATAACGATTTCAAAACGTGTAATTCTCTAATGCGTGAACATAAAAGCTTTATCTTGAAGAAAAAAGGGATAGTCGGTGAAAACAATGGATTTACATGTAGAATTACAGCATTATCGCAATGATGTATTGGAGCTTACCCAGAGAGAAGCCGCCCTTCGCCTGAATATCAGCCAGGGCGCATTATCAAACTATGAAACTGGTGCAAGGGACATCCCCTACAAGATGCTGCTTACCTTTAAGGAAGTCTATAAAATCCCCACCCACGAAATGAACCGGATCATGTACGGGGAGGAAAGCGACAGCCTTGGACAAAGCCACGACCCCATGATCCTGAGGGAAACCTTCGAAGACGAAGAAACAAAAGAAATCCTGAAAACCCTCGGGGAGCATCCCAAATTCAAGCGAACCCTGTCATCCCTCTCCTACTTCACAGAAAAGCGCAAAGAAAAATTCATCGCCCACGTGAACCACTTCTATCAGACTATGAAGGGCTGGTAGAGCTCGCTGAGAGGGACGGACCTCAGATTTCTTCTTATGAAATAAGGGAAATGCCTGGTATGACAGCGTTCCTTATGAAGTTCACGTATAAAAATAAGGTCCGTCCCTCAAAGATGAGGGGCGGACCTTGAGGGGCGGACCTTTGTTTTAGTTGGTTTTTCCGTAGCTTAGGAGGTTGGTGAAGATTCGGTAGCCTCCTGGGACTCCTCCTTGGATTTGGCGGTAGAATACGAGGTTGGTGTATAGGTAGGTTCCTTCACCGTATTCGGCCATGAGGATGCCTCCGTCGAATGAGTCTTCGCCCGGGTCTGCCATGCGTACGAATGTTTCGTAACGGTCATCCCAACTCATCGGGTAGTATAAGCCTCTTTCTTGTATCCAGTTATCCCAGTCCGATCCGGTGATCGTATTAGGGTAGTTGAATAATGGTGATTCCGGCTGCAATACCGTCACGGCCGCGTCTTCATCCGTCACTCTCCAGCGGATCGACGGGTTACCGATGGTTAACGGATATGGTGCTGTCGTCTCTTCATCCCATCTGTCGTTCGGCTTATGGTATTGAACAACCAGATGGCCCCCGTTTTCGACGTATTCTTTCAGGCGTGGATTATTCGCAACAAGGTCATCCCTTGATAAATAGGCGCGGATCCCGGTCACGATCGTATCGTATTGGCTGAGATCTCCCGATGCCAAATCGTCCTCCGTGAGGGACGTGATGTCCATCCCCACATTGCGTAGATAGTCTGCCACTTTATCAAAGCCGCTTTCAATGTAACCTACTTTCAAGTTGTCGGGAGTCAGCAATTCAAACGCCACTCCGTTCACCTTTGAATCATACAAGTAATAAAACGTCCCGATATGGTCATAGCTTATTTCCTGGACCGTTGAAGAGAAGGTTTTACCGTCGACAACGGCTTGTGCATCCACTTTGAAATTCCCTTCACCGATGTCTTCCGGCGGACTGAGTGTAAAGGTAACGTCTTTCTCCTCCTGTGACTCATCAAATTGAACGGTCACCTCTTGTGGGGATACCTCCCAGCCTTCGGGAGCCGATAAGGATACCTGTGAAGTGGTGGCTCCATCGCGATAGTTCTTCACCTTCGCCACCACCGGGATTTCGTCCTGTACATCAGCCCGGTTAACCACGATATCTTCCGGATTAAGGGTGATGCCTACATCAGGTAAAACGGCGATGGTTCCGTCCAGGTTCTGGACGTGGGTCGATTTAGCCCCGGCAGACTCAAAGCTCACTTTCGCCTGGATGGCCGGATCTTTGTATGCGTGATAATAGTCAGCATCTTCCGGTACTCCTACGGTAAAGGTCATTTCACGCTCCTCACCAGGTTTCAGGTCTACCGATTTTCCATTTTTGGATACCTTCCATCCTTTTGGTGTCAGTAGCTCGACTTTCGCTTTTTTCAGCTTCTTTTCTCCCTCGTTGGAAAGCTTAACTGTCACCTCTGCATCTTGACCCTTTGTCAAAATATTGGTTTCTGAAGAAGCCTCCACATTTAATTCCGAAGCGACAAAGCTCACAGTGTTCAACTGCTCTTTCTTCAGGGAAATCTTATGAAGCAAATCTTTCTTCATTTGGCCATCAAGCTTTGCCTTTGCGGTTTTCTTCTCAATTTTTTCTACTTCTTTCAATGCCTTCTGTGTTTTATCGAATGCTTCCCCTCGATCAGGATAGCTTGAAATGATCCCTTCCAGGCTCTTTTGGAACTTAGTGAAATGAACTTTGAGTGACTTCTCACCCTTAGGCATCTCTTCCGCCCACTCTTTAAAATCATATGGGATCCCTTCGAAAAGTTCATCAGTTCCAGTCGTTTGTACAGAACTCTTCTCTAAGTCCAATAGAGTCTGTCTTGGCTCGACATCCACTTCACTCCCCATCCCCTGGCTCTTATGCATATAGCGGGATTCTTCCCCGATTTGCGGGTAAGACATTTCATAGATGGGATCATAATCCCCTACTTCTATAGACGTGGTGGCTGTCTCTTCTGATTCCGCAGGTAAATAGAACTTTTTCACCTGCCAAACCGACAAACCTTCTTTCAATTGGTCCGGGAACACGTCTGGGTTTGCAGCGTCCTCGAAAGCACGTTCACTAAGTATGGAGATGGCACGATGATGTCCATGTTGGGTGTCTGAGTTTCGGAAGGATGGCATTAGAATATCCGGCTGGTAGGTCCGAATGAACCGGATGAGCCTTTCGTAAGTGAGTTCTTCCCCCCACTTTTCCAGTGTTTCATCTGGGGTCTTTGAAAATCCAAAGTCGTAAATCGGATCTGAGGTGGTTTCACTGAGGTGGTAGGCTTTTACGCCTGTGATCTTGGCTGCTTCGATCATTTCCCTGGAGCGGATGATCCCGAGGGCGTTCCCGAGCTCCTGGCCGATTTCATTTTGGCCGCCCTCTCCCCTATTCGCAATCAAGCTGGAGGTCTTCACTCCGAGACCCCTGGATAAGTACGCAAGGAAATCGCTTCGTTCATCATCGGGATGAGCCCCGGTGTTCAAGAACGTTACCGTCGTATCCAACGGCTTGACGGCATTCCACAATTCTACATCATGCTCTTCTGAATGAACGACACCACTAAAAGGTAAAAAAGAAAGCACCAACAACAGCGAAAGCAAATAGCTCATAAACTTCATTGTGTAACCCCTTTCATTTTTCAGGAATTTGGTTTACCGTTCAAATGCCGCCAACACTCCTTTCGTCATAGGTCTTTAGTATGTTAGTTAAATTACCTAACTAACTAAACCCAGCAGCCTCTCCTAATTAGTATCACACCAGGATAATATTGTAAATATATATTTTACAGAAAATTCAAACTGTTGTCATATTACTTTTTTAAATGTTCATAAAATTAAAATAACTATTGTAACTTATTCCATAATAAGGTATATTTCTTGTTAATTAGTAAAGTTTACTAACCAAAATAAAGAAGGCCGTGATGCAATGAGTTTGAGAGGGGCACCTATGCAGATGAAATCGATGAATAAAAAGAGAGTACTTCAGTGCATTCAAGAGAACTCGCCTATTTCCAGGGCAGAAATTGCTGCACAGATGAACCTGAGTAAGCCGACCATCTCGTTGATTGTAGATGAATTGATAAAGACAAATTGGGTGTATGAAAAAGGGATCGGGCCCTCTTCATCACATGGAGGACGGAAGCCGATCCAGCTCTTTTTCAATGAAAAAGCCGCCTATGTGATTGGAACGGACATCGGAGGTACGAAGGTCAAGACGATTGTTTCCGATTTGAGCGGAAACGTCCTTCATTCAAAAAGCTTTTCAACATCCCATTATTTGCAGACAGGTCTTTTGGATCAGATTGCAAAAGATGTCTTCCGCATGCTAGATCATCTGGACATTCCGACCGGTGATGTATTAGGAATGGGCATCGGTGTTCCGGGGATCACACAGAATGGGGTGGTCCTTGAAGCCCCGAGCCTCAATTGGATCCGATACCCGATCCTTTCAGAAGCTGAAAAACACTTCCCCTTCCCCATCCACGTCGACAACGATGTCAATGTTGCTGCACTGGGGGAGCAGTGGGTCGGAAGCGCGAAAAACAATCGCCATGTCCTGTTCATGGCTGTCGGGACCGGTATCGGAAGCGGGATTATCATCAATAACCAGCTTTACAGGGGTCATTCCAATGCCGCCGGCGAGATTGGGTATATGGTGACGGATAAGGAGGACCTCCAGAATGATTTCAAACCGATGTTTCATCGGTATGGTTATCTTGAGAGTGTAGCAGGCGGCAAGTCCATTGGACATAAACTGACAACCCTCGTATTGGAGAATCCTGATCATCCTGCTTATGAAGAGGCGAAACAATCAGAGTTATCCGGGGAAAGTGCCTTTCAACTGGCAAAGTCCGGAGACCCGACTGCCATCTCCGTCGTCCATGATGCGATTGACCATTTGGGATACGGAATCATCAATGCCGCAAGCTTACTGAATCCAGAGGTCATTATTTTAGGAGGTGGTGTGTTAAAATCATCGGATTTCATTCTTCCCAGACTGCGGAAAATGGTTGATGAGTATCTTCCCAGTTCAGTAGAATTGAAGATTTCACAATTAGGGGGAAATGTGGGCGTTTTAGGTGCAGTTTCACTATTTTTACGCGAGCATGAGGGTTTGATTAATTTTTGATAACAAGGGGGATTTTTCATGAAGTTGAACAAGAAATTATCGATGGTGGCAACGGTATCTCTATCTGCTTCTTTACTGCTTTCAGCTTGTGGTGGATCAGAGAAAGGGTCAAGTTCAAGCAGCTCTGGGGAAAAGGATAATAAACTTGAAGAAAAGATTGTTGTGTATTCTCCTCATGGAAAAGACATCCTGTCTAAATTCGAACAGCAATTCGAAGCAAAATATAATATCGACGTTGAGTGGCTCGATATGGGTTCCCAGGAAATCCTGGACAGGATCCGGTCGGAAAAAAATAACCCGCAGGCAGATGTCTGGTGGGGGGCTCCTTCCACCAACTTTGATCAAGCGAAAGATGAAGGACTGTTGAAACCTTATGAACCATCCTATGCGTCAAGCCTGGATGAAGGCTTCCACGATCCTGAATGGAACTGGTCCGGTACGAGTCAGACTCCGGAAGTCATCATGTATAACAGCAAAGAAATCACGAAAGAAGAAGCCCCTAAGGACTGGGATGAACTACTGGATCCGAAGTGGAAAGACGAAATCATCATTCGTTATCCTCTCGCTTCCGGAACGATGAGAACGATTTTCTCGGCGATGATTTATCGTGATTACAAAGATTCCAATGATCCGGCTAAAGGATATGAATGGCTCGAGAAGTTAGATGCAAACACGAAGGAATATTCAGCAAACCCTGAAATGATGTACAACAAGGTCGCGAAAGGCGAAGGAGCCCTTTCCGTCTGGGCGATGCCTGATGTCGTCATGTTAAAAGAAAACAAGAACTATCCGTTTGAATTCATCATTCCTGAGAGCGGGACGCCGGTCTTGACGGAGGGTATCGCTCTTGTTGAAGGTGCACCTCATCCAAAGGCAGCTGAAGCCTTTTACGAATTCGTCAATACTCCGGAAGCCGCTAAGATCCTGGCGGAAGAATTCTACCGTATCCCGACGAGGGACGATGTCGAGGGACTTCCTGAATGGATCACGAACACTGAAATCAAGAGTATGGACATCGACTGGAAAGTATTCCAGGAAAAAAGTGATGAGTGGATGAAGCATTGGGATGAAAACATCAAAAACGGAGAGAAAGAAATTAAAGAATAGGAAGTGTAACCGGTATGGCGTCGATAAAAATAGATAATGTCCAGAAAGCCTTTGGAAAGGTTGTAGCAGTTGATGGATTAAACTTGGATATCAAGGACGGTGAATTCTTTACCTTCCTTGGTCCAAGCGGTTGTGGTAAGACAACCACCCTAAGGATGATTGCCGGATTCTACTATCCTACTAAAGGTGTCGTCCGTTTTGGTGAAAAGGACATGACGCGCGTACCTCCTGAAAAAAGAAATACGGGCATGGTTTTCCAGAACTATGCCCTTTTTCCTCACATGACGGTATTTGAAAATGTCGCTTTCGGCTTAAAGGTCCGGAAGCTGGCTGTTAAAGAAGTAAAGGCCCGGGTTCAAGAGGTATTGAATAAAGTCAGACTTGAACAATATTCCGATCGTCAGGTGAGTCAATTAAGTGGAGGTCAACAACAGCGTGTCGCGTTAGCCCGTGCATTGGTGATTGAACCGGAAATCCTTCTGTTAGATGAACCACTCAGTAATCTGGATGCGAAACTTCGTGACGAAATGAGAAGCGAGATCCTCAGGTTACAGAAAGAATATAAGATCACCACCATTTATGTGACCCATGATCAGGCAGAAGCCCTCTCCATGAGTGACCGGATTGCCGTTTTCAACTTCGGTGTATGCCATCAGGTAGGGACACCGACTGAAATCTATAATTCCCCTGCCAATGACTTTGTCGCAAGTTTCATCGGGGAGATCAATCTATTACCCGTTTCCCTCAACCGCGTCGAGGAAGACAGCGTGTATGTCTCCTCCAAAAACGGCACCATCATCCAAGAGATCACTGTACATAACCACCCTCACATCGGTGAAATGAATGAACAAGGTGACATTGCCCTCTCGATTCGTCCAGAAGCTATAAAACTCGTGGATGTTGACGGGGAAAATGTTTTCAGGGCAACCGTGAAGGAAGTTCACTTCTTTGGGTCCGTCATCAATGTGCAAATAGAAGTCGATCAACAACTGTTACAAGTTCATACCTTGAATACACTACTTTCCAGCAAACTTCAACCAGGTGATGTCATCCGGATTGAATTGCCTAAGGAACATATGCGTATCATTCCAGTGATCAGCGGTGATGCCCCATGATCAAAAACCGTGATACTCGTTTGACATTATGGCTGCTGCTTCCTGTACTCCTGGTGTTGATTGCTTACGTCCTTTATCCTTCGTTGCGGACATTTCTGGAAAGCTTGAACAAAAACGGCAGCATAGGCTTTGAAAATTACTCAGACTTTTTCACTCAAGAATCGAAAACCAATCTGGAAGCTTTATGGAACTCCGTTTATATTTCGGTGTTAAGCGTTCTCGTTTCTGCCCTCATTGGAATTCCACTGGCGTTTATTTTTAACCGCTATGATTTTCCGGGTCGCAATTTCTTTTCAACAGCCGCTATTATGCCCATCGTCCTCCCTTCCCTGGTCGGGGTCATGGCCTTCATGTTTTTATACGGTGAGACGGGATTAATACCGAACGCCATCAAGGATTTGTTCGGTTTAAAGGACGTCCCCTTTAAAATCGGCGGTGTATCGGGAATCTTGATTGTCCACGCATACACCATGTATGTGTATTTCTATATGACTGTCTCATCAGCCATCAATAAAATTGATCCATCCCTGGAGGAAGCGGCCTTTAACCTGGGGGCCAACCGATTCAAGGTATTCTGGAAGGTAACCTTTCCATTATTGACTCCAGCGATTGTCGCTGCTTCATTGCTTGTATTCATGATTTCAATGGCATCGTTCAGTGCCCCGTTTCTACTGGCGGGCGGATATCGCGTTCTAAGCTTACAAATTTATTTTTCCAAGATCAATGGTGATATGGAAGTCGCCGCTACACAATCTGTCATTCTATCAATTGTATCAATCAGTTTCTTACTTTTCATGAGATGGTATCAAAATCGTAAAGATTATCGCATGGCTTCGAAGGGGATCGGTGCCCATCGAAGTGAAGTGAAAAATCCATTGATGAAGTGGGCATTGGTCGCTGCAGGTGTCATTGGGGTGATCATCCTTCTCCTCCCTCACTTCACCATCCTGCTTCTCTCACTCGTTCCGGATGGTACCTGGACTTGGCAAACGTACCCTTCGGTGTTTAATTTCGAAAATTACCGGTTACTCTTTGAGGACCCGAATATATTTAAACCGCTTAAGAACAGTTTGATTCTTTCTTTCATTGCAACAACGGGGAACCTCGTTTTCGGGGTACTGACATCTTACTTATTGGTCAAACGCAAATTTGTCGGAAAAAGCTTTGTGGATATTTTAGTGATGATTCCTTGGGCACTTCCGGCAACCGTTATCGGGATGAACCTGATTTTCGCCTTTAATGAGCCGACCATCTTCTCTTTCGGCAACATTCTTGTCGGCACGTTCTGGATCCTGCCGCTCGCCTACTTCATCAGGCATATCCCATTGGTTGTCCGTTCAACGAATGCCGTACTTGAACAGCTTGATGACTCGATTGAAGAAGCTGCAAGGAGCTTGGGGGCCAAATGGTTCTATACCTTCAGGAAAGTCATCCTGCCGATCATCATGCCGGGCGTCCTTGCCGGGACACTCCTTGCTTTCGTAGAATCCGTCGGGGAGTTTCCAACGTCCGTCTTACTTTACACCTTATCCAACCGCCCTATATCCATTGAAATCATGAACCAGCTTCGCATGTTCAATATGGGGCAGGCTGCTGCTTATGGAATGATTCAAATCGCGATCATCGCCATCATTCTGTTCATTTCAAATAAGTTTTTCGGTGTGAAAGCCGAGAGATCATTATCTTAGAATCGGAGTTGAAAGAATGGTCAATTTAGACGATTTCATTAAAAGTGAAGGCAGTTCTTTCCCTGGCAAGACCTATGTTGAAGAGCTGCTCATGCCTGTGTTCAATGATCAAAGGGACTATCTGTTTCATGTCATGTTCGATATTCACAGGGCCCATGTCATCATGCTGTCCGAACAAAAGATTCTTTCTAAGCACGAAGCCGAAAAAATGTTAGAGGGGATCAACCGTGTAGCAGAAACGGATGTAGTCGGAGTATGCTACCAGCCACAATTTGAAGACCTGTTCTTTATGATGGAGGCTAAAATCGGGGAGGAAATCGGAGACGAATTAGCAGGGAAAATCCATATCGGACGAAGCAGAAATGACATGGGGGTCGCCATGTACCGCCTTGTACTGAGAGAGCACCTCCTGCGACTCTTACAGACTTCCAACCAATTAAGCGAAGTATTACTCTCTCAAGCCGAGCAGCATACGGAAACGGTCATGACAGGATATACGCATACACAGCCCGCTCAGCCAACCACTCTGGGGCATTATTTCTTAGCCATTTACGATGTCCTGCAACGAGATATTAAACGGCTTGAATCAGCCTATGAAACAGTGAATCAGTCTCCTTTGGGGGCCGCTGCCCTTACCACAACCGGCTTTCCCATCAATCGGGAGCGCACCCGTGAATTACTGGGATTTGATTCAATCATCGAAAACTCCTATGATTCGATCGGAGGCGCTGATTACCTCCTGGAAACCTCTACAGCCCTGATGACATGCATGGTCAACACCGGACGATGGATCCAGGACTTCCTTCAACATGTCACAAGGGAGTTCGGAACGTTTCTGGTGGCCGATCCATATGTGCAGGTAAGCAGTATCATGCCCCAGAAAAGAAACCCGGTGTCCATCGAACACTCCCGCTCCATCGCGAGCAGCGCATATGGGGATGCCCTTGCCGCAATGAACATGGTGCATAACACCCCGTTCGGTGACATCGTCGATACGGAGGATGACCTGCAGCCGCATCTCTATCGTGCGTTCAACAACGCGAACCGTGTCTTAAAGCTTATGTATGCCGTCATCGCCACCTTAAAAGTCAACAAGGATCATGCCAAAGAAATGTCCAAGAAATCCAGCATTACGATTACCGAGCTTGCTGACACCCTGTCCCGGGATTACAGCATCCCATTCCGAAAAGCACATTCCATCGCCAGCTTCATTTCCAGAAAAACGATTCAGGAAAGAAAAGAACTTTACGACTGGGATGTTGAAGAGATCAATAAAATGATTCAAGAACATGCCGCCATTACATTGACCGATGAAAAATGGAAGAAGATCATCTCTCCGGAATATTTCATCAAAATAAGGGATATCCAAGGGGGCCCAAGCCCTGAGGAAGTAAAAAGAATGATCAACACCAGAAACAAAACTCTCACCCTTCAAAGGGAAGAACTGGATTACACGGTTCAAACGTTGATCCAAAGAAGAAAAGATTTGGTGTCCTTCCGTTTTTAATACAAAAAAACCAAAAGCGCTGAGACTCCCCATTAAGGATTCTACAGCGCTTTTTCGCTTTGATTTAATGAAAAACCATTCTGTAACTCTTGCTTTAACCAATCAATCATCTTATCCGTATCCATATTCCCCTGCTGACCCTTGTCATATGCTTTCTGGATAACAGAAAGGACATGCTGATCCTTGCTTATATTTCTATTCAAAACGGACAACCTCCTACATTATCAAACAGTTTCTATCACTTTATTACACTATTATACGAAAGTTCAAACATCAATTACTAGATAAAATACCATATTAATACAATTTACAACAAAATATTTTTCGACACCCTCCGAAATAAACAGGACTTTTCACCCATTAACTTTTAGCAATTATTTCCGATAATAGGATGGTATGGGGAAATACCTAACGATCGATAAATATAAAATACATACGTTCGTTATTGTCTAGCAGCTTCAAGTCAGGAAAAGGGGGAAATTTAAAGTGGCATTTTTAACACCGGAAGAGGCAATGAAAAAGAAGAAAACCCAGAAAGTTATTACATATGTAAGTTTCGTAATTATTACGATTCTACTAATAGCAGGAACCACCTACTTAACCTATCAAGCATAAACTGACCAAAAAGCGTCCATTTGACGCTTTTTTATTTTATTTCTTTATTCGTTCTACAATTTATGGAAAAGTTCGATGATTTTCGATAGAATAATAGATGGAATCTATTCAAGTTGGAGGACAACATTTTATGCATAGAGAAGTCAGACTTTTCAGGGGTTTGAAACACCCATCAACCTTCTTTTATCAACTTAATGAGATGGAGGCACTAAACGGATATAAGAAAAGAGTCTCATTCCTCTTCTTACTGTCCATTATAATATTTGGTTTGATTTCGTCTTTCGGAATAGGAATGGACCCTTTGTCTAAAGAATTGACAAAGCTGTCCCCGACTGCATTCGAATTGGAGAAATTTTTATTTTTCTTAGGGAGACTAATAGCCGGATTGCTTTATGCAGCCATTATTCTCTTTTTATCATCACTCATTTTCTGGACCATTTCAAACGATGGTGAGTACAGGAAACTGGTTGTCACTCAAGGTCTGGTCCTGATCATTTTATTACTTGAAAAACTGACCTACATACCATTATCACTCTTCTTTTCCCTTGAATGGTACTCCTCACCGGTCTCTCTAGGGGTACTTGCTCAATATGTAACATCAAAATCGTATGTGATTTATTTAATGGGAAGCTTCTCCCTTTTTAAAATATGGGTTTTCTATATTCAATACAAAGGAATCAAACGACTAACCAATCAAAAAAACTGGATCATCTGGCTAGCCATTCTTTTGACAAATATATTCTTATGGGCTCTAAATGCGTTATTGGCTTTTTTAAATATATCGACCCTAATTTAACTTTCTAAAGGCTGTGATACATAATGAAGAAACGAACCATATTTTATAGCACATTGACGTTCTCTCTATTGTTTATTGGTACAAACACCTATTTGATCGAAAAAGCAAATAGCAAGGTGGACCGTGAAGTGCATGTGGACAACTGGGAAGTCAGCAGCAAAGATGACCTGGCCAAAGAGCTCCCCAAGCCCGGTGTCGTTACAGCCGAAGATGAGAGCTACATCTATTTTAACGACGAATTCGGATCCTTCAAGAAATTCTTAGTGAAGGAAGGTGATCAGGTTTCGAGCGGAACCCCCCTCTACGAATATGAAGTAACCGATCAAACACTACAAAAAAGTGTCTTGAAATCCGAAGTGGAAAAACTGGAAGATGAGATCGATAGCATCGAGAATACCATTGGCGACTTAGAAAGCTTGGAATCTTCACTTCCGTCTGTGTCATCCGATGAAAAGGAAATTCCCATTGCGGCAAGCGCACTTCAGTCCGAAGTGGAATTAAAAAAAGAAATCGCTGCAAAAGAACTTGAAGTCGAACGAAACGAAAGTCAGATTGATAATCTGGAACGGCAAATTTCAGATATTGACTCGTATGAAACGACCTTGACCTTTCAAAGCAGCGTGGATGGAACGATCAAAAATCTCTCACATAAGTTAGACAATCCTTTAATCACGATCGCTTCAGAGTCTACCATCGTGACGACCGACCTGACAGAGGAAGAAATCGTAACCGTGAAAGAAAACATGAATGCCACCGTCCAATCGGATGTGGAGAAAGCAACCCTAAAAGGCATTGTTACAAAGGTCTCCAACCTTCCCAAAAATGATCCGCACTTGCAAACGGATAGTATGTATCCTGTCGAGGTAAAGATCCAAGATGATAAAAATAACCTTCTTCCCGGGCACCACGTGTTTTTATCCATCATTACAGAGAATATAAACGGATCCATTGTGCTTCCTGTTACAGCGATTGAAAAAGACAGTACAGGAAAATTTGTCTGGATCCTTTCAAAGGACGGAACCGTTGAAAAGAGAAAAATTAAAACAGGGCTGGAAGTGGGTGGTCAGCAGCAAATAATATCAGGAGTAAAAGCCGGGGAATATTATATTGTTTATCCTGATGACATCACGGCATTAAAACACGGGACGCCCTTCATAACAGGGATTGATTGGAACAGGATCAATTGGAAGGGATTAAAGAAATTGGACCGTGCAACTGTATTAGAAAACCTTTTGGTCGGAATATTAGAGCGTAAATAGCATTCCACGGGACAATATTAGGCGATTCGTTTAACTGACGAATCGCTTTTTTCATTTCATTGATCTCTTCATACATACTCCTCCCCTACCAACAAATACTATACCCACACTAAATGAAAAGGAGCCCGAATCCACCATGAAAACACTCAAACGCCTCACCATCCTCCTATCACTCCTAACCCTCACCCTGCCCACCACCACAACCGCCGCCCCGCCACCCCACAAAAACGTCATCCTCATGATCATGGACGGCACCAACTCCGACATCCTCACCCTGTCCCGCTGGTATCGAGGGACGGACCTCAAGCTCGATACGATTTTGAGAGGCGGCGTCCGAACCTATTCCGCCCAGTCCGCCATCACCGATTCCGCTGCGGCAGGTTCTGCCATGGCAACAGGTGTGAAGACGAAAGCTGATTATATAGGAATGAATCCCGACAGACGGCCCGTTCTGACCGTCCTCGAAGGCGCTAAGCTGTCCGGCTACAACACTGGCATCGTGTCCACCTCCCCCATCCAGCACGCCACCCCCGCTGCGTTTACGTCCCATGTATTGAACCGGGATGAGTTTGGAGATATCGGTGAACAGCAGGTGTACCAAGGGCTGGATGTCGTATTGGGAGGCGGCGGCGCATGGCTAAAGCCGCAATCCAAGGAGCCCACCAAAGACGATGACGGCATGCTAAAAACAAAGCAGGTCAGCCGTGAAGACGGAGAAAACCTTTTTAAAGAGATCCATTCTTCAGGCTATGAGTTGGTTCGGAAGAGGGACGGACTTCTAAGGGGGACGACCTCACCCAAGCTATGGGGCGTGTTCGCTGATGAGGATATCTCTTATGAACTGGACCGCCCTCATCTGAACCCTGATGAGCCTTCCCTTGCAGAGATGACCCATGCAGCCATTGACCGACTTTCTCAAGGGGAAAAGGGATTCTTCCTCATGGTCGAGGGCAGCAAGGTGGACTGGGCCGCTCATAAGAACGATCCGGTCGGCATGATCAGTGAGGTATTGAGCTTTGACGATGCTGTACGTGAAGCCCTTGATTTTGCCCGTAAAGACGGGAACACCATGGTGGTTGCCGTGACGGATCATGGAAACAGCGGACTGACACTTGGGAATCACGGGACAAACAGAGATTATAAAAGTCTGCCTGCCGATAAGTTCATCAAGCCACTGAAGAAAGCCAGGCTTACCGTCAAGGGCGCCACATCCCAGTTGAAGAAGGATCGATCGAATTTAAAAGAGGTTCTTTCAAGCTATGGGTTGGGTGAACTGAACGGGAGGGAATATGGCAGGATGGAAGCCGCAAAGAGCGTTGACGATCTTGAGAATGAGATGGTGAAACTGATGGCGAAGCGGGCAAACCTCGGCTTCACCACCCACGGTCATACCGGGGAAGACGTCTTTTTATACTCATATGGACCAGATAAGCCGGTCGGACTGATCGAAAACACCGACATCCCGCGGGTGATTTCTACTTATATGGGATTTTCATTGGGCACCGACCCGTTCGCTTCATGGTATGTGGATGGGGTGAAATTTTATCGGGAGAGGGGCTATGAGGTTTTGGTTGAGGGACGGACCTCTAAAAACCCTGTGATGGTGGCGGAGCGTGACGGCGAGGTGCTCCGCTATCCCGAAAATAAGGATTTTTACTGGAGAAATGATGAAAAAGTGGGGTTGAAGAGCGTGAATGTGTTTGATGGGGAGAGGTTTTATGTGCATGTGGAGGAGTAGGTGGGAATTGGGACGGTTTTGAAGGGGGACCTTATATAATCGACTTCCTAAATATATTATCGACCGCCCCCTTCACCTCCTTGCCAGGCACCAAACCACCTCCCCTCCCACACCATTCGACAAACCCCACACCCTCTCCCCACCACTTCCCCCACCCCATGTTCCTTTTCCCCCTCCTTTTGCGTTATAATAAAAGAATGCGATTTTATAGATTGGAGAGGTTGGTTGATGTCGATTCGTATTCAGGAGTTGAAGGATAAGTTGCTTCCCATGAGTCAGTCGATACAGGGTGAGCTGGACCCGAATCAGGACGAGGGCAAGAACGTCGTGTCGAAGGGCCTTCTTTTGTTCCGTCAGAATCTGGTTTCGAACGTAAAGGTCCGGGATGATGAAGTGACGGCGGAGGTGCAGGACGTGACGCCTGTGAGCTTGGAGCTGAACTTATTGTTCCCCCTTTTAAGCAAGTGCTCATGTCCTAAAGGTAGTTGGTGCCGGCATCAAATGGCGACCTTTTTTATGCTCTATAACAAAGTGGGACGGGTCAGTGAGTGGATCCAGAATTGGCGGAGTCAGTCACAGCCCGCCACTCCGGAAGCACAATCACTGGATGATTTAATGAAAAAGCACGGTGCCTTAAAAAAGGCAAGCGATCTATTGAACGAACGGAAAACACGTGGAAATACCCCTGAGGAATGGTGGCAGTTCTTTGACTCCCTTCTGAAAAAGGAAGATCTGGAGCTACTTGAAAGACAGCCCTATTTGATGGACGTCCTCGTGCAGAATATTACGAAGCGATTTATGAAGGAAGCGCCGTTCGAACGGGAATGGAAGCCTCTTTATCAGCTGTTTGCGACCTTTTATCTCTCGATTGAAATCGACCTTTTTCTACAAAAACGGAATGTCGAGCTGAGCCGCGAGCAGTACAGCATGTATGATTTCCTGTTAGGAGAAATGGAAGACGCCGTGGAGAAGCTGTCGATCCATGCCATGCCGTTCAGCTTCGATCCTTATATTGCTTTCTTGAAAAAGCAGACGATCGAAATGAGTGATTCAACGGAGAACAGCACGATGATGAAGGCCGAGGTGTACCGCTTTCTATGGTACTACTTGTTCAAACAGAAGTCGTGGCGCCGGGAAGAAGTGACGCGCTTGGAGGAACAAGACAAGCAGGATCCGACCTTCTTCAACGTCGCCCTCCTTCATCAATACCTCCTCCTCGAGGATTTGAATAAAGCAAGTGAAGTCGTCGATGAACTTGGAACAGAACTTGTCGCTTACAGTGAGTTCTGGCTCCGCAAATTTTTCGTCGGGAAGCGGTACGAAGTAGGTTTCTTCCTGGTACGGAATATCCTGTCCAGGATGCCGGATCATCTCGAGACCCTTGATTATTATGAAGCGACCCGGTTCGTCCGCTGGTTCGTGCGGATTTTACCGATGGATTGGCTGATGGAAAAGGATAGCACGCTAGTGAACGAGCTGCTCCTCTCCATGCTTCCGTACAGCTTTTTCTCATACAACGAATATCTCATCACGGCGAAGGCTTACCGTGAATGGGTCGAGCTGCAGAGATATATGAACTACAGCATCGGTGAAATGGAAGGCATGGGTCTCCGTGACGTCACGAAGGAAGCACCCGAGCTCGCCCTGCCCATCTATTACACCGGCGTCATCACAGCGATCGACCAGAAGAACCGCGACAGCTACAAGCTTGCGGTCCGTTATATGAAGAAGATCCGGACCATTTATAAAAAAACGAAGAAAACCGATAAGTGGGATGTGTATCTCACCTATATTCTGGAGAAATATAAGCGTTTACGCGCGTTCCAAGAAGAGTGCAGAAAGGGTAAGTTAATCGATGCTTAAACTGTCTTCCGTGAAAATCAATGTCCATACAACTGAATATGAAGACCGTTTCTTCATTACTGCGGAAAACGACGAAGGCAAACTCCTTCCCCCGAAAGACTGGAAAGGGCAGCTGTTTCTTTGGCATGAAGAAAGCTACTACGGTACTCTGCTTGAAGAAACCGAGGGCGGAATCACTGTCACCAAGTGGCAGTTCCTGACCCTTCTTGCCGGCGAGCATTTCAGCGGCATGATCCAGTGGGACTGGGATGAAACCGGTCAGGCATGCATTGCGATTGCCCCTGTCATCTATGAGGCAGTCGAAGCCGGTCGCTGGCTTCCGCGGTTTGAAGAATGGCAGGAAAAAGGACTGCAGTTTCACATTCCCGATGAAGTCTGGTCGAATTTTAACGACGAATTCTGGGAAGAAGAGCTTCCCGGTGGAGGTCCGTCCCTCAAGAATTTAACGGAAAAATGGTTCCAGGGAGCGTTGAATGAGGCGATGGAGTCGGGTGGGTCCAGTGCGATGAAGCGGATCCAGAAGCTGAAGGAGAGTACGCTGACGTCTGAAGAGCTGGATGCGTATTTTGATGAAAGACGATGGAGTGAATGGATCGCCGGGGCTGATGAGGAGCTGCCGTTTTCCATCGGGCTCCGGATCACGGAACCTCTCGACGAAGATGAATCCTGGGAGCTTGAAACGATTTTACGGGACCGCAAGAAACAGAACCGGATCATATCCCTTGCTGAAGACACGGTCCCTCCTTCCTGGAAAAAACATCTGAACGACGTATCCGCTGAGCAGGAACGGTGGATGAAGATGCTGCCGATCCTCCGCGACACGGATGGCTCACTCAGGACGGCTCTCGGTGAGCATGACGCATGGGATTTCCTATCGGTCTTAAGTGAGAAACTCATCGACCTGGACATTGAGATCCTCCTCCCATCCTGGTGGGAAGCGATGAAGGATGCACAGGTGCTGGTGAAAGCCAAGCTAAAAAATACGGATACGACCTATCGTAAATCCTTCGTTGGCCTCAACGCCATGCTCGATTTCGACTGGCGTCTCTCCATGAACGGCGTCAATCTTTCCGAGGACGACTTCAATCAGCTTGTCGACGACCAGCGCCGTCTGGTCAAAATCCGCGGTCAGTGGATGAAGCTCGATCCTGCCATGATTCGCCGCATTCAACAGATGATGACAAAAGCCAAACAGGAAGGAATCTCGATCCAGGATATGCTCGAACAGGAGCTTGTCCCCCGTGACGGTGATGAGTCGGACGTGGATCCAGATGACGATGAGCATGATCCTTATCAATACGCACGGATTCAGCTCGAACTCAACCGCTCCATGAAAAAAATGGTGCATCAGCTGACGAATGTATCGTCGATTCCGCTTACGGAAACGCCTGATACCTTTATCGGCGAGCTCCGCCCCTACCAGCAGCTGGGGATGAGCTGGATGCTCTTTTTACGGAAGTTCGGCTTCGGTGCCTGTCTTGCCGATGACATGGGACTTGGAAAAACCGTGCAGCTGATCACCTACCTGCAGCATGTGAAGGAAACCGAAAAGCCGGAAACCCCTTCCCTGATCGTTGCCCCTACTTCCGTTCTCGGAAACTGGCAGCGTGAGTTGGAGAAGTTCGCACCTAGCTTGAAAGTTCACCTACATTACGGGCCGACCCGTGCGAAGGGTGAAAATTTTGCGGCTGCCCTCAAGGACGTCGATGTGGTGCTCACCTCTTACGGTTTGTCCCATATCGATTATGACGAGCTATCACTCGTCGAATGGACATCGATTTCCCTTGATGAAGCCCAGAATATCAAGAACGCCAATACGAAGCAGTCCCGTGCGATCCGAAAGCTGAGCGGCAAGCATCATATTGCCCTCACCGGGACCCCGATGGAAAACCGTCTGTCGGAACTGTGGTCGATCTTTGATTTCCTGAACCACGGCTATCTCGGTGGGTTCACCCAGTACCAGAAAAATTACATCGCTCCCATCGAAAAAGATGAGAACGAAGAAAAAGTCAAAGAGCTTCAGGCCAAAATCAAGCCGTTCTTACTGCGTCGTACGAAGAAAGATCCTGAAGTAGAATTGAACCTTCCTGAAAAACTCGAGCAGAAAGAATATTGTCATCTCACTGCCGAGCAGGCGGCCCTGTATGAGCAGCTCGTGAAGGACACACTTGCTAAAATTGAAACACTGAGCGGATTTGAGCGCAAAGGACTGATCCTGCAAATGCTCAACCAGCTAAAGCAGCTTTGTAACCACCCGGCTCTTTATTTAAAAGAACCGGATCCGAAGTCGATCCTCTCCCGCTCTGAGAAAATGCAGAAACTGAAGGATATCGTGGAAACCGCGTTGGAATCAGGAGAGGCGTGTCTGATCTTCACTCAGTACATATCGATGGGTGAAATGATCCAGGAAGTAATGAAAGAAGAGTTTGATGTAGACGTGCCGTTTTTAAACGGAAGCATGACCAAAGGAAAACGGGATGAGCTCGTGGAGAAATTCCAGAACGGCGAATTCCCTGTCTTCCTTCTGTCACTGAAAGCCGGCGGTACCGGTCTGAACCTGACCGCTGCCAACCACGTTGTCCACTACGACCGCTGGTGGAACCCGGCCGTTGAGAACCAGGCCACTGACCGTGCCTACCGGATTGGACAGAAACGTTTCGTCCACGTTCATAAGCTCGTATCATCCGGTACGTTAGAAGAAAAGATCGATGCCATGCTGATGAAGAAGCAGGCTCTGAACGACGAAATCATCCGCAGCGATCAGTGGGTGACGGAATTATCGGATCAGGATTTGGAATCGTTGTTGGTGTTGGAATAGAATTGATGAGCCTCTTTCCTTTTGTGGGAAAGGGGTTTTTTGTTGAGAAATTGATTGGTTGTGATTTTTTCACAAGTTAGATTTTTTACAAATATAATTGTATTTTTAATTTAAAAAGGGGGCAACAACCATATCGATTCTCGTTTACAAACAAAAAAACACCAGTCTCCCCTCAAGGAAACCGGCTCAATATGAAGACTAAAAGGGGAATATTTCACTTCCTAACCGCTACACATGTTTATGTCTAATGAGGCAAATCAGGGGCATCGTGCGGGTGACCATTGGAATTTGAGACATTGCTTATAGGTTGGTTGGATTGACGCTTATGGAAAGAAATCTGGTTGAGGATTATAAAAAAATCAGGATGAGGTTTTCAAAACCGGGTTCGGGTATTCGTACCCTTGTTCAAGGGCGGTTACCCGTTGAGATAAATAGAAGTTTTCGACATTGACTCTTGCTACTTTTTTAATGAGGTCCTCCGTCATTTTTTCCAGTCGATCGACTCTTTGTTCAAGTTCTTGCAGTGTGGCCACAACTCCATCTCCCTTTAAAAATATTAGAACGGCAACTCGATTGGTTCCTTCTTACTTGGTTCAGGTGTCACCGGGGACGCCTGCTTACTGTCCAGGAACCGGATGTTTTCAGCGACGACTTCTGTGATATAGGTGCGCTTTCCTTGATCATTTTCAAAGTATCGCGTTTGGATGCGTCCCGTCACCCCGACGACGGAACCCTTCCTGCAGTATTTCTCAGTATTTTCCGCTGCACGGTCCCATATCGTACAGAGTACAAAGTCGGCATCGATCTGACCTTGCTGGTTTTTATATGGCCGGTTCACGGCAATCGTCACGCTAAGTACTGATTTTCCTTCCATCGTTTTTCTCGCTTCCGGGTCTTTTGTCAGCCTTCCCACCAGGGTCACTTGGTTGATCACTTGGGTTCATTTCCTCCTTTCTGTTAAGGTGTACTCATCTTACCTCCGAACTGCAATTCTTGTAAAATCGTGAATTTCCGAAATTCGAGGCAAAAACGGCTTGAATTTCGGAAATTCGCCTAGGGAGATTTTCCGGTTTTTCATCAAAATCATGCTCAAAAACACAAAATTGCATCTTTCGTCATTTTTTTCATTGTTAAATGTATTTGGGAAACAATTCCCCCCTGTGATATAATTTGATAAAACCTTTAAATGGGAGATGTTCGTTCATGAAAACCTTTAAAGTGATTTCCCTTCAAGTAGTGGAGGACGAGGAACTGCATGACTTTGAGCTTGTGGACGGTCTGATCATCAACAAAGAAGACGGTCAGAAAACATGGCTTGTCGAAACCTATATGTCGAATGAATACATCGACTTTTTCCAAAAGGCTCAGCAAAGTAAAAATGATTTGGAAATCCAGGTCGTGATTTCCCATGCAGCCAATGATCCCGCCGCCTTCATGACATCCATCCGTTGCATCAAGGAAATGGATGACCATATCAGCATTATGTTTGAAGGGAAACTGAAGAAACAGCGGAATGAGTATGCAGAGATCCTGCTTGATGACCTCGTACAAAAAGGGTATTCCGGGGATGAACTTATTCGTGAGTTCCGTGAGAAAATGGTGTCTAAGCCAAGAATTCCGGCAACGGCAAAGCCGAGCGTTTGATTATACGAAAATATGTAATTTCTTGTCGAAATATTTATGATATAATAATATTTAATATTGTGACTTCAAACATGAAGTTCTTAGGTAGGTGTCCATGATGATTGGAGAGAGAGTGAAGAAATACAGACAAGAAAAAAGGATGTCCATGACGGAGCTCGCCGAAAAAGCAGGCGTAGCGAAGTCCTATTTGAGTTCAATTGAACGTAACCTTCAACAAAACCCTTCCATTCAGTTTCTGGAGAAAGTATCCGCTGCTTTAGGTATCCCAATGGATGCTTTATTGTACGATCAACCCGATGATCAAAACATTGATCACGAGTGGATGAAAATTGCAGAAGAAGCGATGGACTCAGGAATCACCAAGGAACAGTTCCGGGAGTTCATTGAATTTAATAAATGGAAATTAGGCAATAAATAAAGTCTTGCGAAGGGTTCGCAAGACTTTATTTATATTAGATCACTTTGTATCCGGCCTTTACTTCCTGGGATTGCTTTTGTAAATATTCCCTGATTTGTTGCTTAGATATTCCTGCTTCCAAGGCTTCTTTGACTAGCTCAACCCATTCTTGGTCCAATTCTTTATTCCCCAAATTGTTTCCCTCCTAAAATACACTAAACGTATTCCAGGCAATCCAGCCGCCGTCGTATTAATATGTATTTTTAAATCACGTATGAAGCTTTTCAATATGTAGTCTTATCGGAAAGTGATTTACCATTAATACTTTAGACCTGTGACTTTGCGTCCCCATCTTTCAATGGGTTTGCCTTTTTCTGCCCCCACTCTTCATCCCTTTTCGTTATATCAATAGTACCATCTTTTTTCATAATTTTTTGTCTTTTCTAAGAAAAAATTTACACTTTTTTCCTACAAGTGAATGCTTTTTTCGACATTATCCCCGATTATTACTAAATAAATTGATGAATATTTTGAAAACATAAAAGTATTTGTCGAATTTTAAAGATATTTCTTATTCATATTCTTTTCATAAGCTTCTAACTTTTTTCGAAGCGGGACGAAATCACCATGCCTTAAGAAGGGCGTATAAAGTGGTGCTTCAGTTAAGTCATGACCGCATGAAGGACACATCCAATCACCTATTTCAGTGCTGCTAAACGAAGATCGAGTGCATCGATTGCAAACTTTTTTATACATTTGTCCACCTCTCTAGTTTTATTACGGCGACGTTCTTATTAATATATACATATTGTTCTATATAAAGAACTACATAAGTCAACTATAGTCTAATTTCCAAAAAAATGAAAGCCTGTATGTTCTATTTTATAAAAAAACAGAGACAACCCTTAGTCGCCTCTGTCTTAACATCTTACTCGTCCTTATTATCCTTATCCTTCATATCAATATCATCTTCTACAGCGTCTTCTTCAGGGGTGTTGTTATCCTTCGCTGCATCTTTATCGCCTTGCTTGTTCTTGTCTTCTGACTCAGGGTAGTTCTCTTCATTCAAATCCCCATTGTCGTTCATATCGTTATTCTCATCCATGTTGTCGTTTTCTTCCACTGGTGCTTCGTCTTCCGGAGGAGGCTCCTGATTGGCGTTACATCCTACAAGAAGGAAAGCGGCAAGTGCTGATCCACTAAGGACCGATAGTAACTTTTTGCTCATGATGTATGGCTCCTTTCGATGTTGGTTAATGTAAGACCGTTACGTTGGTCTTTTGTTAGCTTTCCCGGAAAATGAATTAACTTGCATATGGAAATATTTTTTCACTATAAAAAAAGCCGGCTTTGACGTGAAATGAATCACACCAAACCCGGCTATCTATACGTGACTACTCCTACTTATCCCCAAGAGCAAACATCATCTCTAACTCACAAGCAACTTCACCATCAACGGTTGCAACACCTTTTCCTTTACCGATCGGTCCTTTAAAGCGGATCATCTCCACTTCGAGTCGGAGCTGATCACCAGGCTTCACCTGACGCTTGAAACGGCATTTGTCGATGCCTGTGAAGAACGCAAGACGTCCGCGGTTATCCTCCACCTTCAGCATTGCCACGGCCCCTACCTGAGCCAGCGCCTCGACGATCAGTACACCCGGCATGACAGGGTAATCAGGAAAGTGACCATTGAAAAACTCCTCATTTGCCGTCACATTCTTGATCCCGATTGCCTTCTTGCCTTCCTCCACTTCTAAAATCCGATCCACAAGCAAAAACGGATAACGATGGGGAATAATCTCTTTAATCTCATTAATATCAAGCATGCATGATTCCTCCTACCAATATGTATGTACACCTTATTGTACAGAAACCGGGGTTATAATAGCAACAGGATGGGAGGGACGGACCTCGAAAATAGGTTCAATTGTTCAAGGGAATCGCTTTATACCAACGTTATTTATGTGAAAGGGGAGCAAATTCGAGGTCCGTCCCTCCCCGCTCCACACCCCATTAAAAAAGGGACGGACCTCGAATCACAAGCTCCATCCGCAACGAAACCTTGGTATATCAAGGTTTACTGCCGCAAAAGCTAACGATTTCGAGGTCCGTCCCTCAAAATTATTTCTTCACTACGATATCAATGATATGCTGCCAGGTTTCTGCTTTGAAGACGTCGGCTGCGTTTCCGTTGCCGATGCCTGCGAAGCCGATGACGGCACCAAGTGCAAGGCTTCCTGCAAGAAGAAGGATGAACAGAAGGATTCTGAGCCAGATGGGAAGCATGCGAACACGCACCCAGCGTGATGGCTTGGTTTCGTCCTTTTGCTTTGCCTTTTTTTCTGTTTTCACTGATTCTCTTGTCACTTTTTCTTGCAGTAGCTCTTTTTCACTCATAGCATTTAACTCCTTTTAGCGTATCCCATTTACAAGGCCCATCATTTGATCTGCAAGGGAGATCGATCGCGCCTGGAATTGATATGATCGTTGGACACTCAGCATGTCCGTCATTTCTTTGCTGATATCCACGTTCGAACCTTCTAATGAACTCTGAACCATGGAAATATCCGTTCGTGCTCCACCCGTCACGTTGGTCACGACTTCATCTTCCGTGACGCCCAGTTGATCAAGGTTGTCTGCAAATCCTAAAAGATTCCCGCCATACTGCTGAAGAAATTGAGATTTCTCAACGGTCACAACGCCTAGGTTAAAGCGTTCTTCCCCGCCGCCGGAATCCGTAACAGTCAGAACCCCGTTATCTCCAAGCTGAAAGGAAGTGGCGTCCTCAGAAAACGTAATATAGTTATCATTCTCATCCAGAACCGGCAGCCCGCTTCCGTTCACGAGCATCATTTCCCCGTTCCCGACAGGACTCGCTGAGAATGCTCCGTCCCTCGTATAGCGCACGGCACTCGAGTCCTCATCTTGAGACAGCACCTTGAAGAACTGACGATCGTTGGTCAAAGCAAAGTCCAACGAACGGCCTGTAGCTTTCAGCGACCCTTGATTCAAGATCAGCTGGGCCTGTGAAAGCTTGGCACCGTTCCCTTCCCGGACTCCCAGAGGGGTGAGCCTGCCTGTTTCGAATTTGTCTACGCTTTGATTTTTCACCTGCTGCACAAGCATTTCGGAAAATGTTGCATCCCGGCGCTTGTATCCGTTTGTATCTGCGTTCGAAAGATTATGACCAATCATATCCATTTGTTTCTGCAATTGGCCCAATGTGTTGGTTGCTGTAATCATCGTCCGATTCATGACACGTTCTCCCCTATTATAAGGTATTCAGTGACGAAATTCATTTACAATACTTGCTATCCGTTGACCCTGCCGATTTCGTTGGCTGCCTTTTCCATGCTCCGGTCATATGCCTGAAGCACCTTCTGATTGGCTTCAAATGCCCGGTACGCCGACATCATGTCGGTCATGGTACGGGAGGCATCCACATTGGATCGCTCCAGAAAGCCCTGCTTGGCGGCAAAAGAAACATTATCCTCTGCATAGGCATCAGGTAGGGCTGCATTGCCTTCTGTGGCAAACAGCCCATCTCCCTGCTTGACTAACTGGTTCGGGTTATCCGAATATCCGACTCCCAATGTTGCGACTGCATTCCCATCCACGACAATCTGACCGTTTTCACCGACTGTGAACTGATCGCTTTCCAGTTGAATCCGGTCACCATTTTCATCCAGCATATAAAAGCCGCTGTTTGTAGTGAGGAAACCGTTGCCGTTTACCGTCAGGTTTCCGTTTCGCGTATAGCGGGGACTTCCATCTTGCCCTTCCACCGTCAGGAACACCGATCCACGGACCCCTGTCTCTTCATCGACAGGCATGGAACCATCCAGAAGCGCCACATCCAAGCCACGACCCGTTTCCTGCAGGTCACCCTGTACAAAGGAAGGAATCGTTTCCTGCATATACACCCCTGTATTGAGTGCCCCCACTCGTTGATTAAAAGGAAGCGACAGCTTTTTTTCAGTCGGGATCGATGAAGAATCCATCCGGTCCATCAGCATTTCAGGAAATGCCCGCATCGAAGCTTGATCCGCTTTATAACCCGGTGTATTGGCATTCGACATATTGTTTGTCAGCATCTCAGTCTTCCGCTGCTGAGAAAGCATGCCGGATGCTACTGTATAAAATCCTCGAAACATCTACTTTCACCTCTTAACCGTTATATCGGATCGATGGTGCAGTGGTTTTAGCCGATTCTTCTTCTCGAAATTTTATCGATATTCTCAAGCATCAATCCCGTTCCGATAGCTACGCAATCCATCGGGTTCTCAGCGATCAATACCGGAACTTTCAATTCTTCTGCAAGAAGCGTATCCATTCCGTGAAGAAGGGCGCCCCCTCCAGTTAAAATAACTCCGCGGTCAATGATATCCGCTGACAATTCAGGCGGCGTCTTCTCAAGGACATTTTTCGCAGCCTGTACGATGACCGCCACTGACTCACGAAGCGCCCCTTCGATTTCTTTGGACGTCACTGTGATTGTACGTGGAAGTCCTGATACCATATCGCGTCCACGGATGCTCATTTCCCTGCGATCTTCATCAAGTGTTTCAGAGAATACCGTCCCGATGTTCACCTTGATATCTTCAGCCGTACGCTCCCCGATCAGAAGCTTGTACTCTTTTTTAATATAATTCAGAATTTCATGATCAAATTTATCCCCGGCCATCTTGATGGACTGACTCGTCACGATGTCACCCATGGAAAGAACCGCTACGTCCGTCGTTCCTCCACCGATGTCCACGACCATGTTACCAGTCGGATTGAAGATGTCCATACCGGCACCGATCGCCGCCACTTTAGGCTCTTCCTCAAGATAAATCTTCTTTCCGCCGCTCTTTTCAGCCGCTTCCCTGATCGCCTTTTGCTCAACGCTCGTGATGTTCGTCGGGCAGCAGATCAAAATGCGCGGCTTCGAAAGGAATCCTTTTACATTCAATTTGTTAATGAAGTGCTTCAGCATGGCTTCAGTCACATCAAAGTCTGCGATGACTCCGTCTTTCAGCGGACGTGTCGCCACAATATTTCCAGGAGTACGTCCGACCATGCGGCGCGCTTCCTCACCGACAGCCAGCACCTTACCCGTATTCTTATCCAGTGCCACGACCGATGGCTCATTCAAGACAATCCCTTTTCCTTTAACATGAATCAATACATTAGCCGTACCAAGGTCAATCCCAATATCTTTCGCGAACATCTTGTGTTTCTCCCTTCTACTTTTACAATTTCATGAACTACATTCATCTATGGTTTCACTAGTATGTCATTACGTTTTAACGTTAAGGCAGAACTTTCACCTAATTAATTATTTTACCATAAATATGTCGAAGAGAGATGGTATTTGTCAAAAAAATGTATTGATATTGTTATTATCTTGGAAAAAGGTGGGTGTTTTGGAGGGGGATGTTACAGGAGTGTTAAGTTGGGGTGTTGGTGGGGCGATTATGGGGGGCAGCTGCTGAATATTCGAGTGATTTCAGCTGCTGATTTTTCCTTATTTTTTGACAGGTGAATTTCACCGTAAAATCAGCTGTCAAAAATTCAAGGATATTCAGCTGCTGAACGGACATTCCCCTAAAACGCAAAAACACACCAAGCACAACCCATCACTATGGGGCTTGGCGTATTTTGGTTAGCTGTGGAGCTCTTCTTTTTTGTACTTTTGCTTGGTTGCCTCTCCACCTCGTAGATGCCGGATTGATTTATGGTAATCAAGTATGGTTTTGACTTCATTTGCGAGATCCGGATTGATTTCTGGCAGTCGTTCTGTTAAATCTTTATGGACAGTACTTTTGGACACGCCAAACTCCTTCGCAATTACACGAACAGTTTTCTTCGTCTCCACGATATACTTACCAATCTTGATTGTTCTCTCTTTGATGTAATCGTGCACACCACTCGACCTCCCTAAATTGGATGTGAGAAGTGTGAAATGAGACTCGCTTTCGCATCAATGAAATAGTACAGACCCCTTGCCCATGGGCAAGCGGCAGAAAGCCTTATTTAGGACGGCAGCTTCCTGATGTTACAACGTATAAACAACTTATTCAGCTAATGACCAATAGTATAATGACGATTCCTCACCTCAAACACTCTCTGTTTTGATAGGTTTGTTTCATTTTATTAGCTTGTGCCCACATATATGCACAAAAAACACAATAAGGACAAGGTTTCGCTTGAATTTTCTGAAAAATAAGCGTGAGGGACGGACCTCTACATGGATAAATGGACCCAAATGCCTGACATGACGAATGATCCGATGCCATTCGACACCATCTGTATCGTTTCCCCTTCCCTCACTATTTCCTGAGAAATGAGTCGATGAATCTGTGAAAATGTCTGATGATCTCTGCACACAGGAAAAAGCCGTACCGGGATTCACCCTTAGTACGGCTTAGCTCAGTCATCCTTTAAAATTCACCTCATCATCCACCCAGACTTCCCCGTCCTTAAAGGTCATCTGCTCCGGATAACGAAGGTCCATTACTTCTTCCTGGATCTTCTGTGAAGGAGCTTTCGTCATGAGGGACACGACGATATTGGCAATGGCCGCTGAGGCTGCTCCGAACACACCTGCTCCAGTATCAATGATGCCGAACAGGGTCACGCCTGATCGTGCCAGGAAAATGTAGGTGAGTGTCACGGCGAGCCCCACAAGCATCCCTGCAATCACTCCCTGGGCATTGGAGCGCTTCCACCAGACGCCTAGTAACAGGGCCGGGAAGAACGTCCCTGACGCCAGGGCGAAGGCCCAGGCGACGATTTGCGTGATGACTCCTGGAGGATTCAGCGCCACCACACCTGCCAGGACAGTAGCCACCACGATCGACCAGCGTGCAACCGCCAGACGATTCCGCTCTGTCGCATTCGGTTTGAAAACACGGTAGTAAATATCATGGGCAAATGAAGACGAAATGGCGATCATCAATCCGCCTGCCGTCGATAACGCCGCTGCCATGGCACCTGCCGCCACAAGCCCGATGACGACTACGCCAAGGTTCGCAATCTCCGGTGTCGCCATGACCACGATATCATTCGAAATGATGATTTCCTTCCATTGAAGAATTCCGTCTCCATTCGCATCGGCCACCTGCAGTTTTCCCGTATCGACCCATGAGGCTGTCCAGGCAGGGAGATCGCTGATTTTACTTCCCGCTACTTTTGTCATCAAAATAAAACGGGAGAATGCCGCATAAGCTGGTGCTGATAGATAAAGAAGGCCAATGAAAAGAAGTGCCCAGGCACCTGACCAGCGCGCCGCCTTCATCGTGGACACCGTATAGAACCGGACGATAACATGGGGAAGCCCGGCGGTACCGGCCATCAGTGTGAACATGAGGGCCATGAACTGCCACTTCGTTCCGTTTGTAAAAGGAGCGAAGTATTCCGACACACCGAGCTCACGGTCGAGTTCCCCGATCTTCCCGACCAGCTCACCGTACGATATCCAAGGGGCAGGGTTCCCCGTGATTTGCAGGGACATGAAGATGACCGGGATCAAGTACGCAACGATCAACACGATATACTGAGCCACCTGGGTCCACGTGATCCCCTTCATGCCGCCGAACGCAGCGTAAAAGGCAATGAGGACGACCCCGATCATCGTACCGACCTTGGCATCGATTTCAAATAAACGCCCGATGACCACGCCAGATCCCGATAGCTGACCGATCGAGTACGTGAAACTGATGATAATCGTACAGATCGCGGCGATGACCCGGGCCGTATGACTGTTATACCGGTCCCCGATGAATTCCGGCACCGTATACCGCCCATACTTCCTGAGCTGTGGTGCAAGCAGGAAGGTCAATAATAAATATCCCCCTGTCCACCCCATGATATAGGCAAGGCCGTCGTAACCGAGAATCATGACGGTACCGGCCAGTCCGATGAATGATGCCGCACTCATCCAGTCTGCCCCGATCGCCATCCCGTTGAAGATCGGCGGCACCCCACGTCCGGCTACATAAAAGTCCGATGTCGCCTTCGCTTTGTTATAAACCGCAATTCCGATATATAATGCAAACGTCAACAGAATAATAGACGTCGATACGATAAACTGAGTATCCATTCATTCTTTCCCCCTGATTCTTCTCTTTTTTGTTTAATGATCCAGTGTTTTCCCGTAGCTGATCTGCTCATTCCGGCTTTCATCCAGCCCATATTTCTTATCGATCCCGTCACTCACCCTCGCATTCACGTAAAGTAACACAATGAAAATGATGATCGATCCTTGTGCGCCCATGAAATAATGGAACGGAAATCCGTTGATGGTGAAGGTGGAGAAGCTTTCGGCAAACAGCACGACACCAAAGGAGGAAAGGAGCCAGATGACTAAGTACAGTGCCATGTATCGATTTTTTTCTTTAAAATACTGATCGGCTTTCGCTCTATCAATCTTCTTCATGTACGTATCCCCTTTTCAAGCTCATTATTTTAAACTGAATATAAATTTCACTGTTTCAAAAAACGGCACCGGAACAATGGCGATCTGCACAATAAAATAGATAAATAAAGACAGAAATGGTATGGTCAGAAAGAATGCCCGCTTTTTCCTCAGGGCAAGGATGATGCATCCACCTGTGATGAGTAAAAATAGCATGAAGTAGATCAACGTTTCACCTCCCTCTTTATAAAGACTTAATTTTCTGAAATTTTATTCATGCCATCATTATCTTTACTGGAAAAAGCCTGGTCAATAAAGAAAAAACGACAACTGTGCGACACAGGTTCACCAGTCATTTTTCTAAAATAAGGATATTTCAAAAGATATGGATATTAAACGGTAGAATGATAATGGAAATGCTTTACCAGTAAACCTTCCTCCCTGTCGAATTTCCAAGGAAATTTTTTAGGACAAGCAAAAAGACTGACCGGTATTTCGGTCAGTCTTCATTTATGTGTGTTACTCTTCGTCTTTTACGTCAGCGTTGTCTTTGCTTTCTTGTTTCGGCTTGGCCTGGTTCTGCTTTTCTTCAGTTGACTTGTTTTCTTCAGTGGACTTGTTTTCTTCAGCTGCGTCTTTTTCTTCCGTAGCTTTGTCCTCAGTAGCTTTGTTTTCGCTAGCTTGGTCTTCTACGGCATTTTCTTCTGCAGCTGCTGCATCCGGCTGTTCACCTGAAACTTTCTTGTCTTCAAGCTGTGCTTCTTGAAGTGTGGCAAGAGACTTATTGAAGTATTCCATTGGATTCACGGCTACATCCGCTTTACGAATTTCAAAGTGTACGTGAACACCGGCTTCTTCATTGAATAAGCTCTTTCCTGCTTTCGCAATGGCTTGTCCTTGATCGACTACATCTCCAACCGCGACTTCAAAATCTTTCACTGATTGATAGCGAGTCACGATGCCTTTGCTGTGCTCGATTTCAATCGTGTTACCAAGTAAGGAATCTTCCTGAACCTTTGTGACTGTACCGCTCATGGCAGCCAGAACATCGAATTCTTTTCCATCTTTGGAGATGTCGACTCCTTGGTTCGGGTAGTACATGTTTCCATACACGACTAGGGCAGCTTCCTGTTCTTCAGCTGAAGCTTCAGTGTCGTAGAATTGTTTTTCGATCACTGTATCTTCAGGGCTTGAAACAGGCATTACAAAGTTTTCCAATGAACGATTGACTTCTTCTGCAGGCTGGTTGAACTCATTGTCAGTAGGAACTCCATCATAGCTGTAATCCTTGGCTTTCTCGTTTACATCATTTCCTGCCTGGTACCACAGAATCCCCGTGATAATGATTGCTGCACTTGCTAAATAGATTGCTGGGTATGCCCAACGTCTTTTCAAAAAGTTTTGAGAAGGTTGTTTCTTTTCTTCCTCTCTCATTTTCATCACCTCAGCAATCATTCTGAACAGAATTCAGAAAATATATACACATCCGGAAAAAAATTTTAATTTCTTATGTTTCGACAAAGTGGGGAGGATTATGTATGGTTGTTGAATTTTTCTCGAAAAAAATGTGGCAAACTTCGAAACTATGGAGTGATGATAACGAAATCCCGGTCCCCCGTGGTACAATACTAGAAACTGAAAGGACGGGACCTATATGAAGAAGCTACTTAAATATCTGCTGACGGCTGCGCCTTTCCTATATATGATCCTGATCTGGGTCATGTCGAGCAATCCCGATGATGCTGTGCTGCGGTTCCCTGATGATGGGATGGACCGGTTCATCAAGGAATCCCTCCACTTGGTCGAGTTTGGGATTTTATATGCATTGTTTGTCGTCGCCCTGCTCGCACACGGAAAACTTCGGTTCACATTGAATTTCACGGTTGCACTAATAGCCATTTTTTATGGATTCACAGATGAGATTCATCAGTCCTTCGTGCCGTACCGGTCTTCCACGATGATTGATGCCGCCAAGGATCTGATCGGGGTCACGGTTCTGTTCTGGATCGTGAACCGGACGTATTTCCGGAATCCGGATCACAGGTTGACGAAGGCGATGAAGAGGTTTGAAGCTTATGTAAAAAAGGATTGAGTACGGTCACCATGACCATACCCAATCCTTTTTCTTATCTTTGTGCCGTCACCTTCTGCAGGAGTTTGCTGGATTCTGTTATTTTGACGTCTTTATAGTAATGGGTCACAATATCTTTATAATTCTTGCCTTCCTTCGCCATCCCGTTTGCCCCATACTGACTCATCCCGACTCCATGGCCGAATCCTTTCGTGGCAATGACGATGTGGTCGTCCTTCAAGTACCAGGTGAAGTCCGACGACCTGAGGCCCAATTTATCCCTGATCTCCCGCCCGGTGAATTCCTTCCCGTTGATTTCTACTTTTGCCACCCTTTTGCCTTCGGTCCTTGATGTGATCGTTCCCACCGACCCATCCTTAGGCAGGGTGACACCTAGCTTCTGCTTGAATTCATTGATCGGGATGATCTTTTGATCTTCAAATTTAGGTGATGCTTTGTCCCAAGGACTTTCCACACTCCGTAAATACGGAATATCATCTGTCCAATATGCTTCTGAGTTTTCCGTATAGCCGTTGCTTGTTGAGAAGAAGGCGGCCGTAATCGGCTTATCATCATATGTGAGCACTTTCCCCTTCGTTTCAAGGACGGCTTCTGAAATCTTCTTGATTTTCCAGTCATAGTCGGAGCCCCATAGGGTGGCCAGTTCCTTTTGGTTTTTGTACACCTGATGGGATACCGTATCCGTCACATCGGCTCCCTTCGGCACAGAAGGATCATCTGACATAAGCTGATTCACCATATAGGTCCTTGCCGCAAGGGCCTGTGCCTTCAACGCTTCCTTTTCAAAATCTGCCGGCATTTCACCTGCCACCACCCCTACGACATACTGCTCAAGGGGAAGCTTCTCGATGAGATCCTGGCTGGATCGATACACCGCCACCTCGACCGAGTCTGCCAATTCTTCAACGGATGGTTGATTTTTCAGCTTTTCGTCCAGGTTTGCCGTGTCCTTGTCTGATGAAAATGGGAGTACCAGCAGAGTGGGTACAAGAAAGATGATGCTGATAAAGATTGAGAAGATGATCACTACGGGTTTCAACTGCTTCATGTTCGCGGCCTCCAATGAAAGATTAAATAGGAGAATGTCCTAGCACACTTCTCCACTCTCTTTCATATGTATGGTAGTGGACAAGCAATTATGATTGTGAATTGGGAGAGTTTGTGAGTAGGTGTGATTGAGTGCAGAGGGATGTGACTTTTAAAAATAATCACTTCAATAGACAGCATGAGATTCCGCCAAGACTTATGGGAATCCAGCCGTTTTCCTTGCAAATAGAGCCGATCCAGAGCATAATCCGGCCACTTTCATGATAAATCCGGCCGATTCCGACCAAAATCCAGCCGAAATCACAATAAATCCAGCCGAATTACTCTTTTTACCAATTAACGTCACCCACAACAGGCAACAAACCACTCACCAGACCGACACACATCCCCCACACCAAAAACACCAAACAAAAAAGGCAAGCCCTCCAAAAAGAGCTCACCTTTTCCACTATCTATTTACGCATCTTTAATCATGTCTTGCTGCTCAGAAACAGGTGTTTCTTCGACTTCCTTCACACGCTCGATATCGGCTCCAAGGCCTGCAAGCTTCTGATGGAAGTTCACATATCCACGATCTAAATGCTTGAGTTCTGTTACGCGGGTATAACCGTCTGCCACTAGACCAGCGATGGAAAGTGCTGCTGCTGCACGAAGATCCGTTGCAGCCACTTCTGCCCCTTGAAGAGGTGTTGGTCCGTTCATGATGACAGAGCGTCCTTCGATCTTGATGTCTGCTCCCATGCGACGGAATTCTTCTGCATGCATGAAACGATTTTCGAAAACCGTTTCAGTGATGACGCTGGTACCGTCAGCTGCAAGAAGCAAGGCCATCATTTGGGATTGCATATCTGTCGGGAAACCTGGATGTGGCATCGTTTTGATATCGACGGATTTCAGTTTCTCCGGTCCGATGACGCGAAGTCCTTCTTCTTCATCGATGATCGTAACGCCCATCTCTTCCATCTTCGCCACTAATGAAGACAGATGTTCAGGAATCGCACCTTTTACAAGGACATCCCCTTGAGTGATCGCAGCTGCCACCATGAATGTTCCCGCTTCGATACGGTCAGGGATGATGCTGTGCTCGACGCCGTATAGACGGTCTACACCTTCGATACGGATTGTGCCGGTTCCTGCACCTACGACGCTTCCTCCCATTTTGTTCAGGAAGTTCGCTAAGTCGACGATTTCAGGCTCTTTTGCCACGTTCTCAAGGATGGTCGTTCCTTCTGCAAGAACGGCTGCCATCATGATGTTTTCTGTTGCCCCAACGCTTGGGAAGTCCAGATACACCTTGGCACCCTTCAATCTTCCGTCTACTTCCGCTTCGATGAAACCATTTCCTACCTTCACTTTCGCTCCCATTGCTTCGAAGCCTTTCAAGTGTTGGTCAATCGGTCTTGATCCAATCGCACAGCCACCAGGAAGAGCGACACGCGCTTTACCTGTACGGCCCAAGAGTGAACCCATTACAAGAACGGATGCACGCATTTTACGCACATATTCGAACGGTGCTTCAACAAACAACTCTCTTGATGCATTCACGATGACTTCACCATTGTTAAACTCTACATCTGTATTTAAATGACGTAATACTTCATTAATCGTATATACATCGGAGAGTGGTGGTACATTTTTAATGACACTTTTTCCTTCACTTGCTAATAATGTAGCAGCGATGACTGGTAAAACGGCATTCTTTGCTCCTTCAACTTGCACTGTACCGCTTAAACGCTGACCGCCGCGGACGATAATTTTTTCCAAGAGTATTCCCCTCCGCGTCCAATTTCTCTATATTAATATTCAATAATTAGGATGGGTGTGCCAATCACAAAGGTTGTCTTAGCGCCCATTCCGCTTTTCCGTAGACCTAGTTGTATATTCATATCATCATTTTTTGTTGGTATAGTCCGTGACATTTGTTCCGAGTAAGCTGAAATGGAATAAAAGTCTTCTTCTTTAAGTGATTCCAGTTCTTTTGCGTCTAATTTCGACATTAGTTCGACAGCCTGATTCGACAAAACTTTCTCAAGCTTATCATTGAATTCGCCTTTTATACAAGAGAAAATCATAGGTTTAGAAGTAAAAATGATTTCCATATTTGGGATAAATTCGGATTTGATATATTGCTTCGTCTTTTCTCCCAACGCTTTCTGATTTCCGCGCATTTCATACATAATGTACGATACGGAATGCCCGTTTGTGGGGGTATGCTGCAGTTTAATGGTTTCTTCCCCGTGAGACGTCTGACGTTGTCCCACAACCACTACTCCTTCAGCCGACTTTTCTGTATCCCAGTCAAAATCAGAAAATGTTTCCTGCATAGTAGTACTATATTTGGCAAACCCTTTATTCGTGAAGCTTTTTTTGTTTTCTCTTGCATATAGAGACCATTCAGTTATCTGACCTTGAGAATGAACAATGGCTTGATCAAGCTTTTCAATGTCTAATAAATGTTTGGCTACGATAGTGTTGTTCCCATTAATGACCGGAAGAAAACCTAATCCAACCAAAAAGATTAAAATAAAGTAAAAATACCGACCCATTTTTCATTCCTCCCCTTACCTAAAAGTCTGTCCGAATAGGGGGAGAACATACTTGAAAATTGTCGTCATCTTTTTACAATTATTGAGGCTTTCAAGCGAGTCTTGTGAAAAGGGTTTCACTTTGAAACTTTTTCACAAAGGGACGAACACAAAATTAATCTTACTCAAAACAGTGTCCCTTGAAAACATGCAGGAAGACCTATTTTTTGTCAGAATCTCTACTTATTCAAAGAAAACCGGCAAGCTCTGAGACCATAGGTAATAATCCAGTAAAAAACGGCTGACGGCTGATCCGATTGCGACCGTTAGTAGGACATACAATAGTCTCCCTTGTGCGACCCGATTCTTCTTCAGGAGCTTGTCCAGCTGAATGGCTTGCAACGCCCAAAACGTGATCCCGAATACAAACAGATGCACAAGCATGCTGACAAGGGCCTGTTGACCAAAGCTTTCCACCACTCTTCTCACTCCCTCAAATAACCTAGTTCGACACACATAGACCATTTTAGCACATTATTCAGTAACATTATATGTATTTTGCAAAATTTTTGAAGAGGTCCGTCCCTCAACAAAACCACCCATTACAGAGGGTTGTAATGGGCGGTTTTTATTTATTAGAGGGCGTATGTTATAAGGTGGTGAGGTGTAAGGGAGAGGTGTTGGCAGGAGGTTTTATTTCTTTTTCTTTTTGCCTGTTTGTCCTTGTTGCATGCATTCGTAGTAGTATCCCTGGCAGCCGCATTTAGCCTGTTTGCCCTGGCCCTTTTGTTTATCTTTTCCGCCTTTGGCATCGGGCTTGGCCATATCACCGATCATCCACTGATATTCTCCATAGCTTTGACACTGCTTCTGACCTTTTCCTTGTCCTTTTTTCGAACTCATTTTCCCATCCTCCTTTTGTCCTTTCCTATAGTCTACGTTCCTCTCCCCTCCCGCGTTTGGGTTGTCCCCGCCTAAATCAGAGCCTATTTTTCTTATCCCATCAGCTCTCACTCCCCCTCCATCCCCCCGCCCATTTCGTCTCCAATGGCAACTAGTCCACCAAAAAGGGCGTCTGTAATAGTACGGCATCACGGCATGACACATATACATAAAGTGAAAATGTTTATATACAACTGGAGGGAACAGGTATGAATAAAGAGTTAATGTCTTCGCTAGTCGGGAAGATTGTCAAGGTGAATCGCGGCGGCCCTGAGTCACGTACCGGAAAGCTTCTATATGGAGGGGACGATCATTTTGCCCTTTTAACAGAAAAAGATGGTGTGATTTACTACAATACATCCCATGTTAAGAGCATTTCCCAGAACATTAAATCAGGCTTGCCGTTTAATGTGGAGGAACTTTCTGAAGAAGGTATGGAGTTTATGAAGGAAGACACGTTTGGCGCTTTACTCACAAGCTTGAAATATCAATGGGTGAGCATCAACCGCGGTGGCCCTGAGAAGCTTGAGGGGATTCTTGAGAATTCGAATGATGAGTTCGTCACGCTTGTATTGAATGAAGAGGTTGTCCGCCTGGCCGCATTCCATGTGAAAAGCATCAGCTACGGCGTGAAGGCCAAAAAAGCCGAGAAAACGGAAGAAGAGAAGTAATTTTCTCTATAAGGAAGGAGAATAATTGAATGAGTAATTTCAACGATTCATTAAAAGGGTTAACAGGTCATCAGATCAATATTGTTCTAAATGACGGTACAAAGCTGTCAGGTCAATTAGCGGAGGTCAGCATGGACTACCTGACCGTCTACTCCAGTGAAAACGAAACATTGTATTACCCAATCTCACAAATCCAGGCAGTAACGAAGAATTCCAAGTATGTGGAAGCGCTGCCTGTAATGGATGATCACTTGAAGGGTGAAAAAATGGCCGATGTATTATCCCAGAGCTTACTCAGCTGGGTGACGATCAATGGATCCGGCAAAGCTTCCTACTCAGGAATCCTTTCAGCCGTGGAAGAAGATCATATCATCTTGACCCAGGGGAAAGACCGGGTGTACCTAAAGCATGCTTCCGTTCTGAACATTTATGACGGAACAAAGAAAACGACATCGGATAATCAAGAAAACTCATCCAGCAGCAACTCATCCAGTAAAGACAATTCCTCACAGAAACAGGACTCTTCAAAGAATCAGGAATCGTCCAACAAGAGCAGTTCAAACCAGAAATCATCCCAGCAAAGTTCCAAAAACCAATCCTCTACTAAAAACACGAAGAAAAAACAACAGCCTGCTTTCTATTACGATGAACTTGAAGGGGCAAAATCCTCTTCCTCCAAAAAATCAACCTCCAAGTAAAGACGACAGAATCCTGAATAAAAGTTGGTCATAACGAATGAACAGGCTTATGATATGCATGAAAAATCTCAGCATCCTCCATGATTGACAGGTTGCAGTTAAAGAAGATGCTGGGATGATTCATAAAGGATTGCGATTCGAAAGGAGGAATGATCATGTTCTTGATCATCTATTTCGTACTATTAGGAAGTATCTTTCATCTCCTGTTTATTAAACCCGCTATTTCAAAGGTGGACAAACATCCAATCTTTGAGCATTTAGATACTTCGCCTTCTTCCATTATAAAAGAGGCGAAATCACATGCCCGATAATATGTTTTGGATTATGACATTCATTTTTTCCCTTACCATCATCGTCATGTTATGGAGACCGTTCGGAATCAACGAAACCATCCCCACATCCATCGGGGCGGCCATCGTCCTTCTTATCGGGATCGTCCCCTTCAGCGATGTGTTTACCATCGTGGATATTGTGAGCGGGGCGGCTCTTACGATCTTATCGACGATCATGATGTCCATCGTCCTTGAGAGTATCGGTTTCTTCCGGGTCGTCGCCGTGAATATCGTCAACAGGTCGAGGGGTTCGGGGCTCAGGCTGTATATCTATGTGATGTTGTTGTGTTTTATGATGACCATGTTTTTCAATAACGACGGAAGCATCCTCATCACCACTCCGATCATCATCCATATGACCTCCCTATTGAAGCTCAAGAACCATCAGAAAATCCCCTACCTGCTTTCGGGTGCCCTTATTGCCACTGCAGCCAGTGCACCGATTGCCGTCAGTAATATTTCCAATCTCATAGCCCTGAAAATTGTCGGTCTTACCTTGCAGGACTATGTTCAGATGATGTTCGTGCCATCCATGATCGCCATCCTCGTCATTGCCTATCTTCTCTACCTCTACTTTCGTAAATCAATCCCGAAAAAAATCCTGGATGTCTCAATCAACTGGAAAAAAGATGCCCAAGCCTACTCTTACTCCCACCCGCTTTCCACGAAGGCGGAGAAGAAAGAAATCGATTTTACCCTGATCAAGTATTGTTTGCTGATTGTCGTCCTCACAAGGGCCGCCTTTTTTGCCCTTACCCCTTTTGGCATCCCACTTGAACTCATCGGCATGGTCGGGGCCGTCATCCTGATCTTCTTCCGGTATATCCGGACCAGGATGGGTGTCGTGGATATTATACGAAGGACCCCTTGGCATGTTCTATTATTCGCTTTCAATATGTACGTGCTGGTGTATGGACTGAAAAATGTCGGGTTGAGCGACTTCATCGTCGAGCAATTCAGGGATCATATTGTCGGACAGCCCTTCAATGCCAGTATCATCATGGGGATCTTCCTGACCGTCATCTCCAATCTCTTTAACAATCTGCCGGCGGTGATGATCGGCACATTATCCATTACGGAAATGGGACTGGACCCTCACATTTTGCAGATTGCTTATCTCGCCAACGTGCTCGGGAGTGACATCGGTGCGTTATTGACTCCAGTCGGAACGCTCGCCACATTGATCTGGATGTTCATCTTAAAGACCCATGGAATCAAAATTTCCTGGAGCCGCTACCTGAGGGTGACCATATTCATTGTCCCAATCAGCCTACTAGTCGGATTATACAGTTTGTACCTTTGGATAGAGTGGTTATTTTAAACTAGGAAGGAGTATCAAAGCTTATGAAAAATGTTTATTCTGCCTTTACCGGTGAAGCAGTCATGATCGAACTGACCGGAAAGAAAGTCATCAACGGATTTCTGATCGAGGTGGGCAGCGAGGTCATGATCGTCTATAACGGAGACGATTATATCTATATCTCCACGTCTCATATAAAAAGTATGTCGGTTGTGTCGAAGGACTCCATCGGGATCGATGAACCATCTGTAAGTCCACAGCTCGAACAGGAAGATCAATTATCCCTGCGAAAGATCCTGACCACGGCCAAGGGGGTCTTCCTTGAAATCTACACAACGGGCAATCAGTCGATACATGGCTATATAACAGGGATCATGAACAATTACTTTGCCTTTTATTCCCCAGTGTACAAAACGATGTATATCTCCCTGCAGCATTTAAAATGGCTGATTCCCTATTCCACCAATCTCTCTCCCTATCGCTTGAGTAAGGAAAACCTGCCTGTTAACCCGTCAAACTCCATCACCCTGGCCAGAAGCTTCGAGGTTCAACTTGAAAAATTGAGCGGGCACCTCGTCGTATTAAACCTGGGAGTCCAGGAAGAAATGATTGGCAAGATCGAGAGAGTGTCGGATAATATCATGGAATTGATTACAGCCAAGGGAGAATCGACCTACTTGAATATGCAGCATATTCAAACCATCCATTTGCCATAAAAAAAGAAACCACCTCTCTAAAGGAAAGGTGGTTTCTTCGTTATTAGAAATTACGTTCGGAAACGTTAATTCTGTTCATGGCACGCTTCAGAGCGAGTTCGGCACGACGGAAGTCTACGTCGTCCTGTTGTGCCTGCATGCGGTCTTCAGCACGGCCTTTTGCTTCTTTCGCGCGTTGTACATCGATAGCTTCTGCTGTTTCAGCAGACTGTGCTAAAATTGTCACCTGTTCAGGACGTACTTCTAAGAATCCGCCACTGACAGCTACAAGCTCAGTGTTGCCACCTTTTTTCAGGCGAACCGCACCGATTTGTAGTGGAGCAACCATCGGAATGTGTCCAGGTAAGATTCCAAGCTCACCGCTTTGAGCTTTCGTGCTCACCATTTCCACTTCTGAATCGTACACTGGGCCATCGGGAGTGACAATATTGACTTTTAATGTCTTCATTTTCTTCCCTCCTGGTCCCTAATTATACCTCTACGCCCATTTCTTTAGCTGCAGCCAGTACGTCCTCGATCGGACCTACAAGACGGAATGCATCTTCTGGAATGTGGTCGTATTTACCTGCAAGAATATCAACGAAGCCTTTAACTGTGTCCTTTACTTCTACGTAAGAACCTTTTTGGCCTGTGAACTGTTCTGCAACGTGGAAGTTTTGAGATAAGAAGAACTGAACGCGGCGTGCACGTTGTACTGTCAGCTTATCATCATCAGAAAGCTCATCCATACCAAGGATCGCGATGATATCTTGAAGTTCTTTATAGCGCTGTAACGTTTGTTGAACGTTACGTGCAACATTGTAGTGTTCTTCTCCAACGATTTCCGGAGAAAGAGCACGGGAAGTCGATGCCAATGGATCTACCGCAGGATAGATACCCATTTCAGAAAGCTTACGCTCAAGGTTCGTTGTTGCATCCAAGTGAGCGAATGTCGTTGCAGGAGCCGGATCCGTGTAGTCATCGGCAGGTACATAGATCGCTTGGATCGATGTTACAGAACCTACGTTTGTTGACGTGATACGCTCTTGCAGTTGACCCATTTCAGTCGCAAGTGTCGGCTGGTAACCAACGGCAGATGGCATACGGCCTAGTAGGGCAGAAACCTCTGAACCTGCTTGTGTGAAACGGAAGATGTTATCGATGAACAGAAGTACGTCTTGACCTTGCTCATCACGGAAGTATTCAGCCATTGTAAGACCCGTCAAGGCAACACGCATACGTGCTCCTGGCGGCTCGTTCATTTGTCCGAATACCATCGCTGTTTTCTTGATAACGCCAGAATCGCTCATCTCGTGGTAAAGGTCATTTCCTTCACGCGTACGCTCTCCAACACCGGCGAATACAGAGATACCACCGTGCTCTTGAGCGATGTTATTGATAAGCTCCTGGATTAATACGGTTTTACCAACACCGGCACCACCGAATAGACCGATCTTACCACCCTTGATGTATGGAGCAAGTAAGTCTACTACTTTGATACCTGTTTCAAGAATCTCAACTTCTGTAGAAAGTTGATCGAATGTAGGTGCCTGTCTGTGAATCGGATCACGACGGATACCTGCTGCTAGAGGCTCGTCTAAATCGATTGATTCACCCAGAACGTTGAATACACGACCTAACGTTACATCCCCTACTGGTACAGAGATTGGTGCTCCTGTATCGAGTACTTCGGCTCCACGTTGTAAACCATCCGTAGATGCCATTGCGATCGTACGTACAGAATCATCACCTAGGTGAAGGGCAACCTCTAATGTAAGTTCAGCTCTATCTGCAATTTGGACCTTTAAAGAGTTGTAGATATCAGGAAGTTGGCCGCTGGCGAACTTGACATCAACAACTGGACCCATTACTTGAAGAACGTGTCCTTTGTTCATCTCTTTCCCTCCTAACTAGCTTTTGACAAAAACTTTATAAAGTATAAACGGTTCTATTAACCGTCAGAGTTCTATTCGAGTGCCGCAGCCCCGCCGACGATCTCCGTGATTTCCTGAGTGATCGCTGCTTGACGCGCACGGTTAAATGATAGTGTAAGGTCACTGATGATTTCTTTTGCATTATCGGTTGCATTTCTCATCGCTGTCATACGGGCGGCGTGCTCACTTGCTTTACCGTCAAGGAGAGCCCCGAAAATCAGGCTTTCAGCGTATTGAGGAAGCAATACCTCAAGGATTTCCTCTGCAGAAGGCTCGAATTCATATGAAGCAAGCTTTCCTGAAGGAGTCAGATCCGTTAACGGTAATACTTTTTTCTCCGTAACATCCTGTTGGATCGCGCTCACATAGTGGTTGTAGAACATATACAGTTCATCATATGCCTCGGCAGAGAACATACCCACCGCTTTGTTTGCGATATCTTTAATGTCTGCGAAATTCGGTTGATCCGGAAGACCCGTTACCGACTCAAGGACATTAAAGCCTTTTTTACGGAAGAAATCAGCACCGACACGGCCCAGAGCAATAATGGCAAATTCATCATTCGAACTGTGACTTTCTTTAATTCGATTGCTAACAGCACGGATTACACTGCTGTTATATGCCCCCGCCAAACCACGGTCTGATGTAATGACCAGATACCCGGTTCTTTTAACGGGGCGGGAGACTAGCATCGGATTCCTCACACCTTGACTGCCCGCTGCAACGGATGTCACCACTTCAGAAATTTTATTCATGTAAGGTACGAATGACTTAGCATTCGTCTCCGCACGATTCAATTTAGAAGCCGATACCATTTCCATTGCTTTGGTGATTTGACTTGTCTTTTTGGTAGAAGTAATACGAGTTTGTATATCGCGTAACGATGCCACTGGTTCTCACCACCCTTTACATATTGTCAGACATAGGGAGCGGGGCTATTTAAGCCCTACTCCACTATGGTCATTGCCGTCAGACGGCAACCCTTATTCAGACTTGATGAACGTCTTCTTGAATTCGTTGATCGCGGTTTTCATTGCATCATCTTCAGGAAGACCTTTCGTCGTACGAATATGGTCTAACAGTTCAGTATGGTTGTGATCTAACCAGCTTAGAAGTTCAGACTCGAAACGACGGATATCTACAACTGGAATATCGTCTAAATGACCTTTAATCAGTGCATAGAAGATCATGACTTGTTTTTCAACTTTAAGTGGTTTGTTAAGATCCTGCTTCAGTACTTCTACAGTACGGGCTCCACGATTCAGTTTCGCCTGAGTCGCTTTATCAAGATCCGATCCGAACTGAGCGAATGCTTCAAGCTCACGGTAAGCGGCTAAGTCAAGACGAAGCGTACCGGAAACCTTCTTCATTGCTTTGATTTGTGCGGATCCACCAACACGTGATACGGAAAGACCCGCATTGATCGCCGGACGTACACCGGAGAAGAATAGGTCAGATTGTAAGAAAATCTGTCCGTCCGTGATGGAGATAACGTTTGTCGGGATATAAGCGGAGATATCTCCTGCTTGTGTTTCAACGAATGGCAATGCTGTGATGGAACCGCCACCTTTAGCATCACTCAATTTCGCCGCACGCTCAAGTAAACGAGAGTGCAAGTAGAATACGTCACCAGGGAATGCTTCACGGCCTGGAGGACGACGTAATAATAGGGAAAGCTCACGGTAAGCAGAAGCCTGCTTGGAAAGATCATCATACACAACAAGAACGTGCTTGCCACTGTGCATGAATTCTTCCGCCATTGTGATACCAGCGTATGGTGCTAAGAATAGCATCGGAGCCGGTGAAGCAGCTGATGCCGTTACAACGATTGTGTAATCAAGGGCACCGTGCTTACGCAATGTTTCTACCGCGTTACGTACAGTTGATTCTTTTTGACCGATGGCAACGTAGATACATACCATGTCCTGGTCTTTTTGGTTAAGGATCGCATCGATGGCAACAGATGTTTTACCTGTTTGACGGTCACCGATGATCAATTCACGTTGTCCACGACCGATCGGAACTAACGCATCGATCGCTTTGATACCCGTTTGAAGTGGCTCGTGTACGGATTTACGATCCATAACACCAGGTGCTCCACTTTCAATCGGACGTGTTTTCGTTGTTGCGATTGGACCCAATCCATCAACTGGTTGTCCAAGTGAGTTTACTACACGACCAACTAGTTCTTGTCCTACTGGTACTTCCATGATACGTCCAGTACGACGAACCTCATCGCCTTCACGAATGTCAGTATATGGTCCGAGAATGATGATACCTACGTTGTTTTCTTCTAAGTTCTGTGCCATACCCATGACACCGTTAGAAAATTCAACAAGCTCTCCAGCCATGACATTGTCGAGGCCATGAGCACGAGCGATACCGTCACCGATTTGGATAACTGTACCTACGTCGCTTACTTTCATCTCAGACTGATAGTTTTCAATTTGCTTTTTTATCAGCGCGCTGATTTCTTCCGCCTTGATGCTCATGAATTTCACCCCTCATTTATACGAAAGTTAACGAATTAGTTCACGCTCAAGACGAGTCAACTTACCTTGCAGGCTGCCATCATAGATGCGAGTCCCGATTTGGACCTTGATGCCGCCCAGTAAATGTTCGTCTGTCACATTGGTAATTCTTAATGATTGTTTTCCGACTTTTTTTGCAAAAGAAGACGACAATGCTGTTTGCTCATCTTCAGTTAAAGGACGTACAGAGTACACTGTCGCATCTGCAATCCCGCGTGCTTCGTTTGTCAATTCGATGAATGCCTCAACCATGCTTGTGATTTCGCCCGTACGGTGACGGTCCGTCATCAGCATCAATGTGTTAAGGACATACGGGGAAGCTGTGGAAAATGCTTCCTGAATCAATGACTTCTTCTTATCTAACGTAAGCTTAGGATTTTCAAAAAGAACCGTTAATTCGGTATTCTCAAGGAAAACCGCTCTCACTGTACGCAGCTCTTCTTCGATTCCTTCAAGCTGATTATGATCCTGGGCAATCTCGAAAAGAGCTAACGCATAGCGTTTTGCAACTGTAGAGTAGCTCATCGCTCTTCCCCTACCTCTTGAATATAATCGTTAATTAACTTCTGTTGATCATCTGCAGAAAGTTCTTTCTCAATGACCTTAGAAGCAATAAGTACTGATAAAGAAGCAACCTGTTTCTGAAGTGCTGCAACAGCTTGTTCTTTTTGCGTTTCGATTTCGCGTTTTGCAGATTCTTTCAATCTCTCTGCCTCTTGACGAGCAGTTGCGATAATCTCTTCACGTTGTTCAGAACCTTGTTTCTTAGAGTTTTCAATCATCGTTTGAGCTTCAAGACGGGCTTCTTTCAGAAGTTTCTTTTGCTCTTCTAAAATATTGTTTGCCTCAGTGCGGCTCTTTTCGGCTGCCGTGATCTCACCGGCGATGTGGTCTTCACGCTGCTGCATGATTCCCATTAATGGACCCCAGGCGAATTTCTTAAGTAGCGCCATAAGGACCAGGAACATGATCAGCTGAAAGACGATATCCCCCGTGTTAAGGCCGCCGTGACCTGCTGCCTCACCTATAACGAATGCGTTAGTTAACATACTCGATTCACTCCCTTCAAGAATCGATTGGATCGTATTTTTTATAAATGAACCGTTCTTGCAAAGAATCTATTCTCTAGTACATAGGAATGGCGAAGATAATCGTCAAGACGAACTTCGCCATTCAACCTGTCCGTTTTATTAGCTTCCTAGTGCGATGAAAGCGATAACTACGCCGATGATAGGAAGTGCCTCAACTAGTGCGATACCGATGAACATTGTTGTTTGTAAAGTACCACGTAATTCCGGTTGACGTGCGATTCCTTCTACTGTACGACCTACGATAAGACCGTTACCAATACCTGCTCCTAGTGCTGCTAAACCAACTGCAATTGCTGCTGCGATAAGACTCATTCTAAAGTTCCTCCTTTAATGTATAAGAAAAATATTTTTTACATATATGTTTGTCCACCGTAATGAACAGGTATATATTAATGGTCGTGGCTTACTTTGTGAGCCATATAAACCATTGTTAACATACAGAAAATGAACGCCTGGATCGATCCGACAAACACCGAGAATCCTTGCCAAGCAAGCATTGGTGCGATCGCTCCGATCGTTCCGCCGATACCACCGTTAACGGCTAGACCCGCAAGTAGTGCAAGCAGGATTTCACCGGCATAGATGTTACCGTAAAGTCGAAGACCCAATGTAAGAGTATTTGCAAACTCTTCAATGATTTTTAGCGGGAATAACCACCACATAGGTTTGAAAAAGTCTTTCCCATATTCGCCAAACCCCTTCAATCTGATTCCGTAGAAATGGGATAGTACCACTACCATAACCGCCAGGGTCATCGTGATGGCAGGATCGGCTGTAGGTGACTTCCACCATAATTCGCCGTCATATACGACAGAGAATGGCAGACCCAGCATATTCGACACAAAGATATACATGATAATCGTGAGACCTAAGATATGAAAACGGCCACCCGTCTTCCAGTCCATGTTGCTCTTAATGATCCCCTTGACGAAGTCCATCACCCACTCGAAAAAATTCTGCATTCCGGTCGGTTTCAGGGCTAAGCGACGTGTAGATAAGAGGGCAATAATAAACACTATGGCCGTTGCGACCGTGATCATCAAAACGTTCGCAAGGTTAAAAGTCAAACCCAGGAAATGGGCTGTAGGTGCTCCATGATTCAAAATACTTCACCTCTCTTCCCCGCTATTTATTAGTTTTGAAGCTGCTGAAAAAATAATCTATCATAATGACAATATAGGTCGTCATTAATCCAATAATAAGACTTAGGAGATGAAATGTTTCTGGAAATCGTGTGGCAATGATGACTCCAAGGGCGGCTGCGGCCATACGGGAAGTGGTTCCTAGTGATCTCACTTTTTTCCCGGCTACCACGGCGTCCCCGAACTTCGAGACCCGCTTGGTCATGCCCCAGTGCATATAAAGACTTAGTAATGTCCCTAAAATTAACCCTAAGAATACTGATTTGTGGGTGGTGAATCCCCAACCCAGGACGTAAATAGAAAGCACATAAATTATGTATTTCCGCTGTCTATTAAACATTTGATGGAGTTCCGGCATATCTTATTATTCTCCTAAGAAGAAATGTCGTACTGTTCGAAGCATCGCATAAATCCCTGCGGCAAGGCCGAGGAGCAAACCGATGATTAAAAAGAGTGGTGCTGAATCAACCTGCTGATCGATCCATCTCCCCAGGAAAATCCCGACTAAGATAGACCCGACAAGCTGTGCTAAAATGGCCGAATAAATCGCCATCGCTTTATATGGGCTTTCGTTTTTTTGACCCATTTCAACCTCTCCCATTCAAACGAAATTTGAACATGAGGCAAGCATTTCAGACATGATGTAAAACCGATTGCATAAGGGTTTACGCATTGTGAAAACCTTATCATTTTACATCCTTTGTAAGCATACAATAGGGCTTAATCTATGTCAATGCGTTCAAGTTAAAAAGTTCACAACCTATCCACGTGTTCCCAGATTGTTCACATTTTAAACACAATTAGAAAAGCGGAGGCGGGTTGGTCAGGCCCGACAAGCATAAGATGAAATGACCGGAAAGGCGTTCTTTGCCTTTTTGGTCGGCTTGACTTATGACCTCGAGCCCCAAGCCCCCGGAGCTGGACATCGCGATAAGCGTACCCTCACGCACAACTTAGTAATATATTAACAAATTCATAGTTCCCCACTTCACATGCCACTCCATTATATAGAAGATTCCCTTGCTGAGTAACCCTTGAATTTAATGTAAATACTTCCAGTCAAATAGGAAAAACCGGACTATCGTTTCCGATAATCCGGTTTTTGGCGTTCACTGATTATTTCGTTCCGTACAAACGATCTCCCGCGTCCCCAAGTCCAGGAACGATGTAGCCTTTTTCATTCAGCTTCTCATCAAGAGCGGCGATGAAGATATCAACATCAGGGTGTGCTTCCTTGATGGCGTCGACACCTTCAGGACAAGCAACCAGGCACATGAACTTAATGCTTACGGCACCGCGCTTTTTCAATGAGTTGATCGCTTCAACAGCAGATCCGCCCGTTGCAAGCATCGGGTCAACCAGGATGAAGTCACGCTCTTCCACATCACTTGGAAGCTTCACGTAATATTCAATCGGCTTAAGAGTCTCAGGGTCACGGTATAAACCGACATGTCCCACTTTCGCAGCCGGGATCAATTTAAGGATTCCATCGACCATTCCAAGGCCGGCACGCAAGATAGGGACGATCCCTAATTTTTTCCCTGCAAGGGTTTTCGCTTTCGCGTTACTTACCGGCGTTTCAACGTCGATATCTTCCAGTGGCAGATCACGTGTAATTTCAAAAGCCATCAGTGTTGCAACCTCGTCAACAAGCTCACGGAACTCCTTAGTTCCTGTTTCTTTATCACGGATAAACGTCAATTTGTGTTGGATCAACGGATGATCAAATACATATACTTTGCCCATACGACTCTCTCCTTTTAATTCAGTTTTATGTAAAAATGGTTTGTCCACTTCATTTACACCTCAGACTATTGTACATAAAAGACAATTTAAGAGCAACATGAGATGGGAAGTGTAATGGAATCGTTAGAATTGAGAAAGTTGGATGGGGAATGTTAGTTGGTGTGAGTGAGGTTTTGTTTTTTGGATAATTATGTTAATCGGCTGGATTTTTTTGAAAAGTGGCTGTATTCTCGGTGAAAACGGCTCGATTATTACGAAAAAACGCTGGATTCACGGCTGTTCTGGCTGGATTATTCCAAAAAACGGCTGGATACCCAACAATTCCAGCTGGATCCCCGCCACTTCCCAATGGCCCACATTCAAAATCGACCACTATATCCTTAAAAATCTATTTTTCTACTCATTCCCCAACCAAAAAAACCTCCCCACCAGGAACATCCGTCCCTAATGAAGAGGCCAACATCTATTATCTCTCAGGATATAATTCAAATTTGCTTGTTAGATCCAACACACGCTTGCGTGCTTCTTCCAATTTCGATTCATCTTCATGGTTCTTAAGAGTCAACGCCATGATGGAAGCAATTTCGTCCATATCATCTAAACCGAATCCTCTGGACGTCACAGCTGCCGTACCAATACGGACACCGCTTGTGACAAATGGACTTTCCGGATCGAATGGAATCGTGTTTTTATTGACGGTAATTCCGATTTCATCAAGAACCTTTTCAGCGACTTTACCAGTCAACCCAAGTGAACGAGTGTCAATCAGTAATAGGTGGTTATCAGAACCGCCTGATACAAGATCGATTCCTTCCTTCACAAGACCTTCTCCTAAGCGCTTCGCATTGTCGATGATGTTCTGTGCATATTCTTTGAAAGAGTCCTGCAGTGCTTCACCGAAAGCCACGGCTTTAGCAGAAATCACGTGCATAAGAGGTCCGCCCTGGATTCCAGGGAAAATAGACTTGTCTATCTTCTTCGCAAACTCTTCTTTACAAAGGATCATGCCGCCGCGTGGTCCGCGTAATGTTTTGTGAGTGGTTGTTGTAACGAAATCTGCATACGGAACCGGATTCTGATGAAGACCAGCCGCTACCAGTCCGGCGATGTGAGCCATATCCACCATCAGGTATGCTCCCACTTCGTCTGCGATTTCACGGAATTTCGCGAAATCGATCGCTCTTGGATACGCACTTGCTCCCGCTACGATAAGCTTAGGTTTGTGCTCTAACGCTTTTTGTCTAACATCTTCATAATTGATCAGGTGCTTTTCTTCATCCACACCGTACTCTACGAAATTATATTGAATACCGCTGAAGTTGACCGCACTTCCGTGAGTCAGATGTCCCCCATGAGATAAGTTCATTCCAAGAACCGTGTCGCCCTGTTCAAGGATGGTGAAGTAGACTGCCATATTGGCTTGTGCTCCTGAGTGAGGCTGAACGTTGACGTGTTCCGCTCCAAAAAGTTCTTTCGCACGGTCGCGGGCCAGATTTTCGGCTACGTCCACATGCTCACAGCCACCATAATAGCGACGACCTGGGTACCCCTCTGCATACTTATTTGTCAGAACGGAGCCTTGTGCTTCCATAACGGCTTCACTGACAAAGTTTTCAGATGCAATTAACTCGATCTTTGTTCGTTGACGCTCTAATTCATCTTGAATCGCTGCATAAATTTCCGGATCTTGCTTGGCAATTTTACTCATACATATCCCCCTTTAATTCATAGGCCCAACTTGCGGCGCCCCGTTGATTCATTCAATCCCATTCTAACACGATTCACCAAAAGGCGAAATAAAAACCTATAGTCAAAACGTAACGTTCGTGTTTAGCACCTCATGTATAGATCAATCCAATATAAAGGTCCGTCCCTCAACAAAGAGGGACGGACCTTCTTCCATGTTTTATTCGTATACGGCCCTGGTTCCGCCGATGAGTTTTGGTCTGGTTTTGGCGAGGGTGACGTGGGCTTCTCCGAGGCTTTTTTGTGATACCCGGATCGGGACGGCAACGTGTTTCAGGTGCATGCCGATGAAGGTGTCCCCGATGTCGATGCCGGCGTCGGCTTTGATGTGCTCGACCATGACCGGGTCGTCGAAGGAATGATAGGCTTTCGTCGCCATGGCTCCTCCTGCTTTTCGTACAGGAACGACGGTGACTTCATCGAGTCCCCGCTTTTCCGCTACTTCCCTTTCAAGGACAAGGGCCCGATTTAAATGCTCGCAGCATTGAAACGCCAGGGAAACTCCTGTAGAATCCGCCCAGCTCTTCAGCTCGTCATAAATCATTTCCGCGACTTCAATGGTTCCCGACGTTCCGATCCGCTCCCCCATTACTTCAGAGGTGGAACAGCCGACGACAAAGACTTGTCCTTTTTGCAGTGGAACCTGACTGCTGAAATCACGCAGGATCGTTTGCAGTTCATCTTTCAATTGAGCGATTTCCATGAAACCCACTCCTTATTGTTTGTCTTCGTATGCCGTGATCTTTCCGACTCGATTTGCATGGCGTCCGCCTTCGAATTCGGTTCCAAGCCACGTTTTGGCGATTTCTCGTGCCAGTCCCGGGCCGATGACGCGCTCACCCATGGCCAGCATATTGCTGTCATTATGTTCGCGGGTCGCTTTCGCACTGAATACATCATGTACAAGGGCGCAGCGGATCCCTTTTACTTTATTCGCAGAGATGCTCATGCCGATCCCTGTCCCGCAGATCAGAATCCCGCGGTCGAATTCGCCGCTTGCCACTTTTTCCGCAACGGGAACGGCGTAGTCCGGATAGTCGACGGATGTGCCGCATTCACAGCCGAAATCCTCATATTCAAGACCCATTTCTTCCATTAATGACTTGATTTCTTCTCTAATATTCACTCCGCCGTGATCCGACGCAATCGCAATTTTCATCTTCTCCCACTCCCCATAACCTTTGATACGTTTATTTTGCCACATCCTCTTCATTATATAAAGCTTTTCAGCATGAAAAAAAGGGTGTGAGGTCCGTCCCTCACACCCGCTCATTTTTCACAAATGAAAACGTGTAATCGTGCTTTTCAGTGCTTCTGCCTGTTCTTTCAGGTTGAGGGCCAGCTTCTCGACGTCATTCATGACGACCGCTTGCTCTTTCGTGGAAGCTGATACTTCCATGGCACCCGCTGATGTTTCTTCTGCGATGGCGGCTACTTCCTGGGATTGCTGGGAAGTGAGCTGGATGCTGTCCATCTGCTGATCGACGAGGACTGAGATGTTCTGGACCGCGTCTGCCACTTCATGAATGGTTGTCGTCATGGTTTCAATCATTTCATTCGTCTGCGTTCCTTTTTGGGCTTCCGTGTTGGCAGAATCGACCTGGGTCGTGATCTGTCCAACCACGTTCCCGACTTCTGTCTGGATATTTTTGATCAGTTCCGAAATGCCTTGAACCGCTTTTCCACTTTCATCGGCCAGTTTCCGGACTTCCTCTGCAACCACTGCGAACCCTTTCCCATGCTCCCCGGCACGTGCCGCTTCGATGGAAGCATTCAAGGCAAGAAGATTGGTTTGGTTCGCGATGTCCCCGACCAATTGGATGATCTGCTCCACTTTTTTCGCATTGTCTTCAAGTCGGCGCACGGCGTCCAACGAATCTTCATTCCCTTTTGCCAGTCGATTGATGCCTTCGACGAGGGAATGAATCACTTCTTTACTTCCCTGAAGCTCCGTCACCATGTTTTTAGACATATGCTCGGATGATTTCGAATGATCCTGTACTTCCCGGGCAATCCGGATGACATCCTCCACGGATTCAGCCGTCGTTTGAATCGCCGTTGCCGAGCTTTCGGCACCCGCTGAAATTTCGCTGATCGTTTTGGAAATCGAATACGCCTGTGTAGAAGCGATTTCCGATGCTTTAGAAAGCTCGATGACATTCGTATTGGTTTTGTTAAAATTGTCATCGATGCTTGAAACCATGTCACGTAAATTATGCAGCATTCGGTTGAACGCCAGTGCCAGTGAACGGATTTCGTCATCGGATTTCGGTACATCCACTTCGATGGCGATGTCCCCTTCAGCGGCTTTCAGTGCAACCTGTTCCAAGCGTTGCAGCGGTTTGACGATGAATCCCGCTGCAAAAAAGGCCAGAACCGCCGACCAGAATACACCCATGCCAAGGGTCATGATCGTGAACCACAGCTCATTCATATCCGGCGCAAAAGCAGGTTTGATTACATAAATAAAAAAGGCACTTGTGGTATACGTCACCAACGCCAGAAGCGTGATAAAGAAGACCAATTTCTTTCTAAGACCCGACTTGTAGCTCTTCACTTTCCCCATCTTTCTCTCTCCCTGTCTCTAGCCAAGCTTTTTCATTAATTCCTCGATCAATGAATCCAATTCCCTGTATGTATGTCTATAGATGTCCACGCTTCCTCCATACGGATCCGATACATCCACGTCAGATGGGTCTTCAATGACAAACTCCTTCAATGTAAAAACCTTGTCCGCCACATGTGGATACTGATCCACAATCGCCCGCTTATGATTCGATGTCATCGTGAAAATATAGGAAGCCCAATCCAGGTTCTCTTTTGAGAGCGAACTCGATTGATGTCTATGTATTATATCGTTCTCTTTCAGCACTTCTTTAGTCTGAAATGACGCATCATTTCCGTCCATGGCAAAAACACCGGCAGACTTCACGTCAAACTTATCTTTTCCCTTATGCCTCAAAACCGCCTCCGCCATAGGACTCCGGCAAGTATTCCCTGTACAAACAAACAAAATATTCATCACGTCATCCTCCTTACCACCTATTATAAAATATTTTCCAATCTCCCAATAGTCCATTCACAAAGAATACAAAAAGAAAGGCGCGGCTCAGCACCAGAACCTAACAAAAAAAGCCCACCCCGAGGGACGGACCTTCACCATCTCATTCAGATTGGCAACAGTAGCTTCACCCCAAAGGCAAACAGGATACTTCCCCCAAGTGCCTCGCTGTATGTTCCAAGCACCCCCTGGAATTTCCGGCCGATCAATAATCCTGCCCACGTCAACACGGTGGCCGCAATCCCGAAGCAGAAGAGGGCGACGGCTGTCCTTGCACCGAAGATCCCGAGGGTCAGTCCCACTGAAAAACTGTCCAGGCTTACACTCAACGCAAAAAGGATCAATCCAAAGCCCACCGGTGAGATGAGAGTAGTTTCCTCCTCTTTGAAGCTCGACATGAACATCTGGATTCCAAGGACGATGAGCAGGACACCCCCTGCGTAAGCCGCAAAGGACCCGAACGTTTCCGATAAAAATTTTCCCGTCATCATCCCTAAGAGCGGCATCCATACATGAAAGACCCCGACAACCAACCCTATATAAAAGACCTGCTTTAATCTCAGCTGGAACATACCCATCCCTATCCCGATCGAAAAGGCATCCATCCCAAGAGCAAATGCCATTAACATCAAGGTCATCAGTTCGCCGATAATTGTTGTCATTTTGTTTTTCCCCCTCCGGACATGCCTACAAAACAACTTATGCTCGTCCAAAGGGATTTAGAATACAAAACAAAAACCCCTATGAAAGACCATAGGGGAAGCTAATCATCCTTTTATTACCCGGTAACCCGCAGCTTTTTGAAGACGGTTCATGATCGCAAGCCCGACTCCTTCTTCCGGGAACATCTCGGCAAAAATAATATCCACATTACTTCTATTAAAAGCGCGCAGGGTGTCGTAGAGATGCTGTGCCACTGTTCTCAGGTCATCCCGGCGTCCGGCTGACAGGATGAGATCAGCCTGATACCAATCCATTCGCTCCTCCGTCGTCAGGACCCCGACTTTGAGCCCTTCTGCCTTTTTCTCATCCACCAATCGCTGCACATCTTCCTTCGTTCCGTCCACAAGATAAACAGGGGCATCCGGGGCGTAGTGGGTGTATTTCATCCCGGGTGATTTCGGGGCTCCCTTGCCTTCTTTCAAGGAAGGGTCCACTTCCACTTTCCCGACGACTTCTTCCAGCTGCTCTTTCGTGATACCGCCTGGACGCAAAATGACCGGGATTTCTCCCGTACAATCCACCACCGTCGACTCAACCCCTACTCCCGTTTCGCCGCCGTCCACCACTCCGGCGATCCGACCATCAAGGTCATCGATCACATGCTGAGCCGTTGTTGGACTCGGTTTACCCGAACGATTCGCACTCGGAGCGGCAATCGGCAGTCCCGCTGCCTCGATAATGGAGAGCGCCACGGGATGGTCCGGCATCCGGATCCCGACAGTATCGAGTCCAGCCGTCACCCTTTCGGAAAAGACGTTTTCCTTATTTTTAAAAATGATTGTCAGTGGCCCCGGCCAATACGCGTCAATGAGTGTCGAAGCATCCGACGGGATCTCTTCGACAAGACCCTCTAACTGCTCTTTATTTGATATGTGGACAATCAGTGGATTATCCGACGGCCTGCCCTTTGCTTTGAAGATTTTTTCCACCGCAGTATCCGATGTGGCATTCGCCCCCAGTCCATAAACCGTCTCTGTCGGGAACGCAACCACCTCATCCTGTTGAAGAATCTTCGCTGCATCCACAATTTGTGGATAACTTTTGTTTTTATCCACATCACTTTCCACAACCCAATGTTTCATCATCTATGTCATCCACCTTTATGTAACTAAGCTAAATCTCATTACTTTTTAACTACGAATACTGAATTTACGAGTTCCTATACTTTTGAAAGTATAAAAGAAACACCTTGAATTCTCAAGTATTATCCACAAACTGCGTATAACTTGTTGAAAATTGTGGATAAACCTGTGGATGGTGTGAATAATTCTGAAAAAAGAAATAGTTACCGCTTTCTCGTATTTTGTCGAATTGCAAACGAAAAAAACCGAACCATTTTTATGAGAATGGTTCAGTCCTGAATTCCCCGACAAAATCCTTGTCGAAAAATCTATAAATCCAATTTCATGGTGATACAGTTATCCACAGTGGATAACTTTTTTGCATGAATGAAGTTCTCCAGCTCATCCACAACAGGATCTGCTTCTTGTTGAAAACCCAGCAGGTCAAAGAACGCGAGGGATGCTTTCCGGTTGGAAATCAAATAGAGACGCTTCAGATCCTTTTCTTTCGCAAGCTTTAAAATCTCCTGAAAGAGAGCAAATAACTCTTCACTTTCAAATGAAGATGTGACGACGAGGGATCGAAGAAGGCCGACCGTCCCCTGCACCTCGATTCCAAGCGTCCCGATCAAGCGGTTTTCCTCATCTTCCACTACTAAAAAACAATCAATGCTATGTTTAATGCCTTCCGTGCTCAATCCTGCTTTCGTCAAGAAGGCCACGACTTCATGAATGTCCTCATTCGTTGCCTGGCGGATCACTTTCAACATCCTTTCATCCTCCCTTTTCTCTCATCCTCTAGTATCAATGTATGAAGGAGGAAGGAGATTAGAACAAGGAATGCTAGAAAGATAGATTTTTTGCCAAGAAAAAAGCTCCATCCACACGGGATGCCGCTTTCTTAATTGAATAACCCTTTGAATAAATCTACCACGAAGAAGCGAACTTTTACTTCTTCCTCTTCGGAATCTTCTACATAGACCGGTTCTTCTTTTTCTACCTCTTTTTTAACAGGTGCCTTTACTTCCTCTTTTACAGCCTCATCGATCACACCGGCTTCTACCGCTTCCACTTCGACTTGCTTATAGGCAATCACGTTATCTTCCGAGTCATCCTCACTCACCTGAGTTGCCTCTTCGGGATCTACTTCCGTCACTTCATTCCCGCTAGCCTCCACTTTCGTTTCAAAGCCTGTGCTTCTTACGGCATTTCCAGTAGAGAAATCCAGGAAGCATAGTGGCGGGTAGAGAACGCACCACCAGTTCGCGCCTTCCCCTTTACCAAGTGTGATCAACACCGCTTCGTACTCACCAGCAGGATAAAGATACTGACCATAAAGTTTCGTAGGAAAGTCCACTTTCCCAAACTCTACTTTCACTGATTGATCCATTCCTTCTGCAGCGACAACGTCCTCCGCAATCTTCTGAAGCTCTGGCAAACCTTCCTTGATGACTGCTTTCGCCTCATCCTGTGACGTCAGATTCGATACCCACTTTGTAATCTCTTTGTTGACTTCATCCCGAACAAGTCTCTTTACGTTCTGATCCCCATCCAGATCGCTATTGGCGAGGATCCGCAGGCGAATCGCCTCATCCGGAATCACCATCGTCTCCTGAGCCGCCATTTCCTGCTTCGGTATATATAAACTTAGAATCGTTCCTAATGATAGAATCAAGATATACAATAGTACTGTGTGTTTTGTTTTCATGTCCTCTCCCCCTTGGTAAACAGTGTGGACAAAATGGGGGAATCTTAAACTAGTAAAATAACATTTTTGTTTGGACTTCAAAAAAACACCCCCGATCATTGAAACCGAGGGCGTACACTTATTTTCTTACACAAAACACCATACGATCTTTCCCATTGATATCATGGACGACTTCTGTTTCTGCATCCGGGAAGGTCGCACGCAGCAGATTCGCAACCGTCTCTCCCTGGCCGACTCCGACTTCAAAGCCGATCAAGAATCTTTCCTTTATGACAAGAGGAAGTTCTTCCATAAATCGCCTATACAGATCATATCCATCTTCTCCGCCAAATAATGCGAGTTCAGGTTCGTGTCCGATGACGACATCAGATAGCGTTTCACGGTCCGTCAGTGGGATGTATGGTGGGTTGGATAAAAGAATATCCAGCTTCACTCCTTCTTCAATCAAAGGCTGTAACAAATCGCCTTCAAAAAAGCGTACATCCGCCTCGAGCTTAATGCTATTCTCCCTGGCAACCGCCAGTGCCTCGCTAGAAATATCGACGGCCATCATCTCAAGAGGCACTCGCCTTGACTCAAGCTTCAGCGTCACCGCTATCGCACCGCTTCCCGTCCCGACATCGGCAGCCTGCAAAGGAGCGACCGCATCAATAAACAAATCCTTCATCTTCTCCAACCCATAATAGATCAGTTCTTCCGTCTCCGGTCTAGGAATCAGCACATGCTCATTCACCACAAACTCACGGCCATAAAACTCCTCAGTTCCAATAATATGCTGAATCGGCACACCAATGCTATGTCGGCGGATGCCCGCCTGAAACTCTTCCCATTTCTCTTGAGGGACGGACCTCCGCTGTTCTGCCAGCAGCTGTGATCTTGACATGCCGAGCAAATGCCGCAGATAGATTTCTCCCACATTCTCATCGCGGCCATTTTCGACTAAAAAAGAAGAAGCCCATTTCAGGGCTTCAAATACCGTCACCATGACTATTCTTCCAGTCTTTCAAGAAGTTTGGACTGATCTTCGATGATCAATGCATCGATGACTTCATCCATCTTTCCTTCTAGGATTTGATCAAGCTTCTGGATCGTCAGGCCGATGCGGTGATCCGTGACGCGGTTTTGTGGGAAATTGTACGTACGGATACGCTCTGAACGGTCACCGGTACCGACGGCAGATTTACGATTCGCATCGTATTCTGCTTGAACCTCGCGCTGGAATTTATCGTACACGCGGGCACGGAGTACTTTCATCGCTTTTTCTTTGTTCTTGATTTGGGACTTTTCATCCTGACATGATACAACGACGCCTGTCGGGATATGCGTCAGACGCACGGCAGACATGGTCGTGTTAACGCTTTGTCCTCCCGGGCCGCTGGATGCGAAGGTATCAACACGGATATCTTTATCGTGGATATCCACTTCGACTTCTTCCGCTTCCGGCAGGCAGGCAACCGTTGCCGTCGACGTATGGATACGTCCGCCGGATTCTGTTTCAGGAACACGCTGCACACGGTGTGCCCCGTTTTCGTACTTCATTTTAGAGAATGCACCGTTCCCGTTAATCATGAAGATGATCTCTTTGTAACCACCGACACCAGTGGAGTTCGCTTCCATGACTTCGATCTTCCAACCTTGGGATTCAGCGAAGCGGCTGTACATGCGATATAAGTCACCGGCAAACAGGGCGGCTTCATCTCCACCTGCTGCACCGCGGACCTCCATGATGACGTTTTTGTCATCATTCGGGTCTTTCGGGATCAATAATATTTTCAGACGGGCTTCCAACGCTTCGATTTGCTCTTCAAGCTCGGAAACTTCTTCCTTCACCATTTCACGCATATCAGCATCAAGCTTATCATCCAGCATCGCCTTCGCGTCTTTATACTGCCCGGTCAATTCTTTATATTCTCGATATGCTTCTACCGTTGCTTGGATGTCTGATTGTTCTTTTGAATAATCTCTTAGCTTCTTTGGGTCATTCACAATTTCTGGATCACTCAACAGTTCATTTAACTTATCATAGCGATCTTCCACTGCTTGTAAACGATCGAACACAGCTATTCACCTCAATTTTAATCCATAACAGTACAATTATATTATATGGTGTATGTAAACACAAGGAGGAGCGGGAATGGAGAGGGGAGGATTTTACGTAAAAAGGGGCAGCCGATTGAGCTCCCCCTTTTCATTATCTTTCGGTGATTTTCACATTGATATCGTATCGGGGAATCGCTCTTTGCAGTTTGTCTTTGAGCATAGCTTCCTCTTTATCGGTCTCGGCCATGTTCATCTCTTTCTTCGTATGAGCCGTCACCCACATTTGATTCCCATTGATCCAGACCTCATCCGGCTGGAATTTCGAATAATCCCTTACCACTTCACGGGCTTTGTCTTCATACACACCGGTCGTCGTGGAAGTCGTACCTTGAGAATTGGTCAGGTTCGGGAAATTGGGATTTTGATCGGTGATTTCCCGCACATTTTTATCCTGGCGCTTATCCATCTCCGCTTTTCGATTATCAATAAAACGGGTACCGCCGCTGTCATTATGCACGCCGTATTCCGACTCCTGATTCACCCCGCATGCTGTAATCAAAAGAAAGAAAACGGTAAATGATAAAGCTAATGCGATCTTTTTCATGCTTTCACACCTCCTGCTTTTAGGTTTTCCTGGAGGAGGGTGGTTATGCATGGGTTTGAATCGGGCTGTAGATGTGCGTAGAGGGAATATATGTAAAAATACGCAATTACACATAGAAAAACATAAAAAAACAAAGCCCCAAACCCAAGACTTTGTTCAAAAATTTTATACTTCCTTCACCATATCCGGAGTGACGCTCATCCCGGTCGGTACTTCATGATGATGGCGGCATCTTGGCTCGTACGCTTCAGATGCGCCGACAAGGATGACGGGATCATCGTAACAAGCCGGTTCACCATTGATCAGACGCTGAGTACGGCTTGCCGGAGAACCACAGACGGCACAAACGGCTTGAAGCTTCGTCACTTGTTCTGCAATGGACATCAAATCCGGCATCGGGCCGAATGGCTCTCCCCGGAAATCCTGATCAAGACCAGCGAGAATGACACGGTATCCGCTGTTCGCTAATTTTTGGACGACGTCGACGATGCCTTCGTCAAAAAATTGAACCTCATCGATGGCAACGACATCCACCTCTGGATTCAGGTCATCAAGGATCAAGCTTGACTCCTCGACTGCTTTGGCAATGACAGAGGTACCATTATGAGATACAACCGATTCATCGCTGTAGCGATTATCTAGTTTTGGCTTATACACAGCAATTTCTTGTTTGGCAAATTGAGTGCGTCGGACCCGGCGGATCAGTTCCTCGGATTTCCCTGAGAACATGCTGCCGCAAATGACTTCTACCCAACCCGTTTGTTTCATGACATACACGAAAGCGCCTCTCCTTCCTTACACATTGATCTATAAAAAACAGCCTGGCTGTTAGTGAAAACGGACTACTTATTAGTATAAAGCATTCCTTTATGTACGGGAATCATGCTTAGAATTCAGTAATTTGGCAGAAAAAAAGAGGCACAGCTCAATTGGAACTGCCTCTATTTCTTCAACCATTTGCTTTAAACGTAATAAAAAACAGGCAAGCATGAAGATCCTTGCCTGTTTTTCTAATAGAAGAGAAGGGTGAGCACCTACGCACAAAGGCGTTCGATGCGGCCTTCTGTCTCTTCATTATTGTTGTTGATTTTTAAGACCGTATTTTTTGTTGAAACGGTCAACACGTCCACCAGCGTCAGCGAATTTCTGACGTCCTGTGTAGAATGGATGGCATTCAGAACATACCTCAACGCGCATTTCTTCCGCTACAGAACCAGTTTCAAATTCGTTACCGCAAGCACAGCTAACTTTGATCGTGTTGTACTTAGGATGAATTCCTGATTTCATTTCTTTCATCTCCTTCCGCCCTGAATCATCTGAGACAGAGTAATTTATTACGAAGATATATGTGATATGAGCATAAGCATGAGAGTAATAGCCAGCCCCTTACCACATCCAGTTTTTAAAAACACATTGATATCATTATAACAAGGACAAGGTATTTTTGCAACCTGCAAAACTGGAAATTCCAGTCACCCTTTTCCTTGAAAAATCATTCGATTACTAGATTAACGCTTCTTGGACTCTTCTGTCAACACATTGAAAAATTCTTCATTCGTCTTCGATTGCTTCAGCTTGCGCATAAGCTTCTCGGCGAAATCAGGCTGATCGGACATGGCTTTTCTGATTGCCCACAGTTTTTCTAGATGATCCGGTTTGATAAGAAGTTCCTCACGACGCGTTCCGGAACGACGGATGTCGATGGCCGGGAAGATGCGTCTCTCTGCAAGGGAACGGTCCAGATGAAGTTCAAGGTTACCTGTCCCTTTGAATTCTTCATAAATGACGTCGTCCATACGTGAACCTGTGTCAACAAGGGCCGTTGCAAGAACCGTCAAGCTTCCACCCTCTTCAATGTTACGGGCTGCCCCAAAGAATCGTTTCGGACGGTGGAACGCAGCAGGGTCGATACCACCGGAAAGAGTTCGTCCACTTGGCGGGATGACGAGATTATACGCACGTGCGAGACGTGTGATACTATCCATCAGGATGATGACGTCACGCTTGTGTTCCACTAAACGCATGGCGCGCTCAAGAACAAGTTCCGCGACCTTGATATGGTTTTCCGGGACTTCATCGAATGTCGAGCTGACCACTTCTGCTTCAACAGAACGTTCGATGTCCGTTACTTCCTCTGGACGCTCATCGATCAGAAGAATGATCAATTCTGCTTCCGGATGATTCGTCGTGATTGAGTTCGCGATTTCTTTGATCAGCATCGTCTTACCAGCCTTAGGCGGTGCTACGACGAGACCACGCTGTCCAAATCCGACCGGTGCGATCAAATCCATCACACGTGTGGAAATTTTATTCGGTTCTGTTTCAAGCTTCATTTGACGGTCAGGGTATAAAGGCGTCAATCCTGGGAAATGCACGCGCTCTTTCGCAGAATCAGGTTCTTCCCCGTTCACCATTTCAACATGAAGCAGTCCGAAATAACGCTCGTTTTCTTTCGGAGGACGTACTTTTCCCGATACTTTATCCCCGTTTCGAAGATCGAAACGACGGATTTGCGATGCAGAAATATAAATATCCTCAGAACTCGGAGAATAGTTGATCGGACGCAGGAAACCGAAGCCTTCTGATTGGATGATCTCCAGGACACCTTCCATGAAAAAGAAGCCTTCTTGTTCTGCACGAACCTTAAGGATGGCAAAAATCAATTCTTTTTTTGTTAATTTACTATAATAAGAAACTTTGTATTGTTTGGCTAGCTCATAAAGCTCTTTCAGCTTCATATTTTCTAAGCTAGAAATTGTTAACTCTTCCATTATGACACCACGCTTTATTAATTTGTCCTACCTAAAAATAAAAAAAGAAGGATAGATTTTCTTAAAAATGAAGAAATAGTTGAAGCATATATAAAGAAAAAACGCTGAAGATAAAAACCTTATCTATTGTAACCATACTTTTCATTAAGAATCAATGACTGGGTAAAAAAAGGAAGGTAGATTTGGCAGATAGGCAGCATTTTTTCAGCTAAGAAGAAAAAAAGTGAGTGATAAGAGTGTGGATGGGCATGTGTTCTGCCCATCCGTTACTCTTATTTAAGAGGAGTTGGTTTCTCTCTCTGTATGGCTTGTTTCTATTATCTCATGACCAGGTTCGGCTTTTTCTGAAGACTGTGGCGTCCGTCGATGAATCGGACGGTACCGGACTTTGCACGCATGACGACTGAATGAGTCAGGCCGTATGTGCCTTTGAGCTGAACACCTCTTAGCAGTTCCCCGTCTGTTACACCTGTTGCTGCAAAGATGGCATCGTCACCGCATACGAGGTCTTCCATTCGAAGGATCTTGTCCACATCCAGCCCCATGCTGATACAGCGCTGAAGTTCCGCATCGTTTTGTGGAAGAAGCTTTCCTTGGATTTCTCCTCCAAGGCATTTCAACGCAACGGCCGCAAGAACTCCCTCTGGAGCACCGCCGGATCCGAACAGGATATCGACACCCGTATGATCGAATGCCGTGTTCATGGCGCCTGCCACGTCTCCATCATTGATCAGCTTGATGCGGGCTCCCGCTTCTCTCAACTGCTGGATGATATGTTCATGACGCGGGCGATTCAAGACTGTCGCCACCACGTCTTCTATATCCTTATTCTTTGCTTTCGCAACGGCTTTCAGGTTATCGATGACAGAAGCGTTGATGTCGATTTCCCCGACCGCTTCCGGTCCGACTGCGATTTTATCCATATACATATCTGGTGCATTCAGTAGGTTTCCATGGTCTGCCACCGCGAGTACCGCCAGTGCATTCCAGCCTCCGGAAGCAACGATATTCGTTCCTTCCAGCGGATCGACGGCTACATCGACGCGCGGACCGTAGCCTGTCCCTAATTTTTCACCAATATAAAGCATTGGAGCTTCATCCATTTCCCCTTCACCGATGACGACCGTTCCTTTCATCGGTACGGTATCGAATACATCGCGCATGGCAGAAGTTGCAGCGTCGTCCGCTTCATCCTTCTTTCCGCGACCCATCCAGCGTGCCGATGCAAGGGCAGCCCCCTCTGTTACTCGAACTAGCTCCATTGATAAACTTCTTTCCATGTATATAGCCTCCCGTAATCCCTTTTGTTTTACAATATTCTTAAATTGTATAACATATTGACAGATTTATTGTAACACATTAAACCTGTTTGAGAGACTATTTTTCGAAAAAAGTAGGACATAATGGGCCGAACAGGCAAAACTTTTACGGAAACTACGACTTCATCTGCTCCATTTCCTCAACGGACATCTTCTCACGCCAGATGGTGGCACCGAGGCCTTCGAGTTTGGCGACGAGGTCGCTGTAGCCGCGGTCGATGTGTTCGAGGCCGGTGACTTCGGTGATGCCTTCTGCCATTAAGCCTGCGATGACGAGGGCGGCTCCTGCCCGGAGGTCGCTTGCCTTCACTTTGGCTCCCTGCAGTTGGACGGGACCGTTGACGATGGCGGAACGACCTTCCACTTTGATTGTGGCATTCATTCTTCTCAGCTCATCGATATGCTTGAAGCGGGCTGAGTAGATCGTATCCGTTACGACGGCAGAGCCTTCTGCACGATTCAGCAGCGTGGTGAATGGCTGCTGAAGATCCGTTGGGAATCCTGGGTAAACCAATGTTTTCACATCGACGGATTTGAGCTTGTCTGCTCTTCCGATGAAGATCTGATCGTCATTCGTTTCGACGGGCACTCCCATTTCACGGAGCTTGGCGATGACCGATTCCATATGTAACGGGATGACATTGTCGACGAGTACCCCTTTACCGACTGCAGCGGCAAGGATCATGAATGTCCCCGCTTCGATACGGTCAGGGATGATGGTGTGACGGCAGCCGTGAAGCTCGTCCACTCCATCGATGCGGATCACGTCTGTTCCTGCTCCTTTGATCTTCGCACCCATATTGCTCAGCAATGTCGCAACGTCAATGATTTCAGGTTCTTTTGCCGCATTTTCAATGATCGTTCTGCCTTTCGCGCGAACGGCTGCAAGCATGATGTTGATCGTTGCACCGACGCTCACGACATCCAGGTAGATGCGGGCACCCTTTAGTTCATCGGCACGGAGATAGATCGCACCCTGTTCGTTGGTGACTTCCGCTCCAAGTGCTTCGAACCCTTTAATATGTTGATCGATCGGACGCGGCCCGAGGTGGCATCCACCCGGTAATCCGATGACCGCTTTTTTGAAGCGTCCGAGCATCGCACCCATTAGATAATAGGAAGCACGAAGCTTTTTCACCTTTCCGCTTGGTAAAGGCATGGACACCATTTGACTTGGATCTACTCTCATATCCCCATCTTCCAATGAGACGGTACCGCCGATTTCTTCTAAGAGATCTTTCAGCGTTCTTACATCAGAGATATCTGGTAACCCTTCGATTGTGACCGGAGAATCAGCAAGAATGGTTGCCGGGATCAAGGCTACCGCACTATTTTTGGCCCCACTGACTTTAATGGTACCTTCAAGGGGATAACCTCCTGCAATTTTTAGCTTTTCCATATTAAACTCCCTTCCACTGTTCATCGATTTAGGGCATGCTTCCCTATACCTAAAACAAAAAGGATTATTTTTCCAATAGAAGACGTTCTAAGAAGTATTGTCTACTAGTGTATACATAATTCGTCAAAACATGTATAGGATAATCGGATTTTTTTCCTTTGGACCGATTGACCTAAAATCAGCGATTGTTCCAGTCTTTCAAGAAGGCATCGATTCCTTTATCCGTCAGGGGATGCTGGAATAGTTGCTTCAACACTTTAAGAGGAACGGTTGCGATATGTGCCCCTCGGAGCGCCGCTTCCGTAATATGCTGCGGATGACGGGTGGAAGCCGCGATGATTTCCGTTTCCAGGCCGTGAATCGCAAAGATCTCGGCAATCTGGGAAACCAGTTCCAGGCCGTCATGACCGATATCATCCAATCTTCCTAAAAAAGGCGAAACATACGTCGCTCCAGCACGAGCCGCTAAAAGCGCCTGATTCGCACTGAAAATCAGCGTGACATTTGTCTTGATCCCTTCTTTAGCAAAAGTGGATGCAGCCGTCAGACCGTCCGGCGTCATTGGAAGCTTCACCGTAATATTCGGAGCGATCTTCGCAAGCTCCCGGCCCTCTTTGATCATGCCTTCAGCATCCAACGCGATGACTTCAGCGCTTACAGAACCAGGGACAAGATCCGTGATTTCTTTTAATCGGTCCTCGAATGTTACGCCCTTTTCTTTTGCTACAAGGGACGGATTCGTCGTCACTCCTGAAATGATACCCCAGTTAAATGCTTCCTTGATTTCACTCATGTTTGCTGTGTCTATGAAAAATTTCATTTCCTCTACCCCATTTTCGACAAAATTTTCAATCATCTTTTAATGAACGGAAGGGACTGACCCAAAAGGTATAAACCTCTCCCGGTGCCAGTCCCATCCTACAGCTTCATTCTTTTTCTACCACATAAGGAAAGCCCCTAACCTACACGCAAGGACTTTCCAAACATTACCTGTCTACTATTACGCCTGGTTAGAAGAACCGAATTCGCGCATTTTGCCAGCGACTGTTGCTTTGATCGCTTCGCGTGCAGGTCCCATGTATTTACGTGGATCATATACTTCTGTATCTGCTGCAAGTACTTCACGTACCGCTTTGGCAGAAGCAATTTGGTTTTCAGTGTTTACGTTGATTTTAGCTGTTCCGAAAGAAATCGCTTTTTGGATATCTTTTGTAGGGATTCCAGTACCACCGTGAAGGACTAGAGGTACTCCAGTCGCTGCACCGATTTCTTCCATTTCTTTGAATCCTAGGTTTGGTTCACCTTTGTAAGGACCGTGAACAGAACCAAGAGCAGGTGCAAGAGTATCGATACCCGTACGTTCAACCATCTCTTGGCACTCTTTAGGATCTGCATAAATAACGCCGTCTGCTACTACGTCATCTTCCTGTCCACCGACAGTTCCAAGCTCGGCTTCAACAGAAACACCTTTAGAGTGAGCATATTCAACCACTTTAGAAGTCGTTTCAATGTTCTCCTCGAAAGGACCGTGAGAAGCATCGATCATAACAGAAGTGAATCCTGCATCGATCGCTTCTTTACATTTTTCAAAGCTTGAACCGTGATCTAAGTGAATCGCAACAGGAACGGTGATGTTCAGGTCTTCCATAAGACCTTCAACCATTTTCACAACTGTTTTGAAGCCGCTCATGTAACGGGCAGCACCTTCAGATACACCAAGGATGACAGGTGATTTTTCTTCTTCAGCCGCTTGCAGGATCGCTTGAGTGAACTCAAGGTTATTCAGGTTGAATTGACCTACTGCGTAGCTTTTTTCTTTTGCTTGGATAAGCATGTCTTTCATTGAAACTAAAGGCATAGTTATTTCCTCCTTGTATTCAGTCAGTCGACCATTTTGGTATAAATGGCGGTGTTATGTATAACACCTTGTGACATAGTTAACAAATTCACTTGTATCATACCAAAACAGAATTAATTTTACCAACTGCAGAGGCGAAATGTTAAAAATACTACTATTTTCACTATTCAAATAACTTCCTTATACTGGAATATACTGTCTGACGGCCTGTCTGATATCATCAATATCAAACGGCTTCGCAAAATGGGTAAGCGCTCCCAAGTCCTTTGCCTCCTGAATCATGTCGAGTTCTCCGTATGCAGTCATGATAATGACGCGGATATCCGCATCTTTCTGCTTCATCCGCTTCAGGATTTCAATTCCATCCATTCCAGGAATTTTCATATCGAGCAAAACCAGATCAGGGGAATGCTTATCTACTATTTCAAGAGCCTGGATGCCGTTCGCAGCTTGAAATGTTTGGTAGCCTTCCTTTTGCAACACTTCATTTAATAGAATCCTAATACCAAATTGATCGTCCACAATCAGAATCTTCTCATTCATATACCCCAATCCCCTTTACATTTTAGTGAATTATGTATTCCGACGGTAAATAATTGTATATTTATTACTTATTCTCTTTTTCTGTAAAAAAATCCTGCTTGTTCTCAAGATTTTGCTAGAGACCTTTTTCCCCTTTATAATAAGGGTTATGATGAAAAATGTCGAAGATGAATATGGAAGGAGATTGAATTTAATGATCAAAATGTTCACCACACAGTTAACGGGACTGTTCAAACGGATTTATGATAAACAAGAATTCGAAATCGAGGACGGCGCACGCCTCCTTGCCCAGGCCGCCATCGGACAAGGAAGCATCTACATAAAGGCATACCGTGAAATGGAAGCCGTCACAGCAGAAGCTCTGTTCGGTGCCGAGCCGCTTCCTTCTGCCAAACGATATGATTCTTCCATTGAACTGACGGAAGCGGATCGTGTGCTGATCGTCACCCGCTATTCGACTGATGAAGAGGCCGTTGCCTTCGCAAAGAAACTTTCTGCTGACGGTGTGCCATTTGTAGCGGTGTCCGGCATGGTGGAAGGGGAAGAAAGTCTTATGGACCTTGCCGACATTCACCTGGATACAAAAGTGATCAAAGGGATGCTCCCCGGCGATGAAATCGGTGAGCGCGTGAGCTTCCCGTCAAGCATGGCTGCCCTTTATCTCTATTTCGCATTGGGGTTTGTGATCCGTGAGATGTTGGAGGAGTATGAGGACTAATTCCTGAAAGTAATCGAGAGGCATCCGACCGGGATGCCTCTCTTTTTTCAAGCCTTGCGCTTCTTCGCATGAATATACGTCACGGCCAACGCTAATACCAGTACACTCCCTTTGATGATTTCAAATGCATAGTATGGAAGGTTCATCATGGTCAATCCATTCAGCAGGACCCCGATCAGGGCTGCCCCGAAGAAGGTTCCGAGTATGTTGGGCTTTCCGGCACCGAGGACGGAAAAGCCGACAAATACGGCTGCGACGGCTTCCATCAGCAGCGGGGCACCGGCGTCCATCTGGCCGGATCCGACCCGGGCCGTGAACAGGATTCCGCCGATCGATGCGAATATGCCTGACAAAACATAGGCAATCAGCTTCACCCGCTTCACGCGGACCCCGGATAAGCGTGAGGCTTCTTCATTTCCTCCCGTCATATACAGGATGCGGCCCCACGTGGTGAAGTGCATGATCACATACACAATCGCGACCAGTACGAGCATGATCCATACCGGTACCGGCAGGCCAAGCCATTTTCCCTGACCGATCCACAGGAACGTGTCGGAGAATTCCCCTGGCGCCGTGCCTCCTGTGGTCATGGGCATGTGATTGTAAATCGAATAACCTTCTGTATATGTACGGTGAACACCTGAAATGATGTACATGGCCCCCAATGTTGCGAGGAGGTCGGGAATACCGAATTTCACGATCAGTAAGGAGTTGAACAACCCCACCCCGGCCCCTACCAGTAATGGAGCGAGAAGGACGATCCACAGCGGGGCTTCATACCAGACCATCAACGATGCCGTCACGACCGTGGATAAGGAAACCGTCGATCCGACAGACAAATCGAAGCCGTCGACAATGAGGGTGAATGTCACCCCGACGGCTACCAGCGTGACGATGGAAATCGACCGCAGGATATCTGACAGATTTCCATATGTACAGAAGAAGGGATTGTAGAAACTGAAAAAGAGAAGGATCACCGCCATCAGCACGATGGCACCGTATTTAAATAGTAAGTCGAGTATCTTGCCTTTCATGCACATCCGTCCCTCCTGAAGCATAAAACAATATGGTTTCCTGCGTCGCTTCTTCTTTTGTTAGTTCTTTGACGATCCGGCCATCATACATGACGAGAATCCGGTCCGAGATCGTCAGGATTTCTTGTAACTCACAGGAAAAGTAGAGAATCCCCCTCCTTTTTTCTGCGAGGGATTGAATGAGGGAGAAGATTTCCTTTTTCGTTCCCACATCCACCCCTTTGGTCGGTTCATCAAATAAGAAGACCGAAGCCTCATCCGTCAGCCACTTCCCGATGGACACCTTCTGCTGATTCCCCCCACTTAAAAAGTTCGCCTGAACGTCCTCGTGGGCAGTCTTGATTCCAAGGGAGCGGATTTTTTCCTGAGCAAGCTTTCGTTCCTTCTTCTTATTGATCCATAACCCGTTGGATACTTTCTTCAAGGAAGGAAAGCTGAGATTGTGCTGAACCGATTCATGAATGAACAGCCCCTCTTTCCGCCTCTCTTCGGGAACGAGTGCCAATCCATTTTGAACCGCTTCCTTGGGAGAGTGAATCTTGAGCTTTCTCCCTTTGAGGAAGAACTCTCCTCCTTCAAGGTGTGAGGTTCCGAATAAAGCTTTGGCTAGCTCCGTTTTTCCAGCGCCGACAAGACCCACTACCCCGACTATTTCTCCTTCCTTGACCGATAAGTGAATATCTTTCACTTTTCTACCGTCGTCCAGCCCCTTTACCTCATACAGTGTTTCACCTGCCACAAGGGAGCCCTTCTGGAAATCTGTCTGGAATGCCCCACCCAGCATGGCCTCTATGATTTCATGTGAGCTCGTTTGATGTGTTTCATACGTTCCGACTGTCTCACCGTCTCTCATCACTGTGATGCGGTCGGAAATCTGAAACACTTCAGGCAGCCGGTGGGAGATGAAGATGATCCCCACTCCCTCTTCTTTTAAATCGTCTATCACCTGGAATAACCTTTCTGTTTCTGAAGAACTAAGTGGTGCCGTCGGTTCATCCAGGATCAGGACTTTTGCTTTGTGGAGAAGGCTACGGGCAATGAGGACCAACTGCTTTTCAGCCAGACTTAACGAAGCGGCGGGCTGATGCAGGGGGATCGATTCAGCCCCGATTTTACTCATTGCCGCCTCTGCTTCTTTTTTCAGCTTTTTTTGAGTGATGAAGAGGGAACCTTTTTGAGAGAATTGATCCAGGCAAATATTTTCCGCCACCGAGAGTTCGGGAACGATGGCGGTATCCACTTCCTGGTAGACACAGTGAATACCGTGTTCCTTGGCTTCCTTCGGAGATTCATAGACTCTTTTTTCAGAGAGAAGAATGATGTCTCCGCTGTCCCCGACATAGGCTCCTGATAAAATTTTCATCAGGGTGCTTTTCCCTGCCCCGTTCGCTCCCAGCAGGGCATGAACTTCTCCCTCCCGCACATCGAATCTAGCATTTTTCAAGGCTTTCACTCCCGAAAAGCTCTTGTTGATACCCGACATAGTCAATAGTGGAGACGCCATCGCTCCCAACTCCTTTCTAGTTTGTGAACGAAGATTCGAGCTCTTTCAGCTCATCTGTATACCCCTGCTCACTCGCTCCCCATCCTTCAATATGCTCGTTCAATTGATCCGTTGTAATCGATTCTTTCGGTAAAGCAGTTTTTTCAATGAACACGGGATCCAATTTCACCTTTTCAGGCGTTTTTTTTCCGTTCAGCTTTTGATAAAGGAAGCGGACCTGGACCCTGCCGATATCTTTCGGATCTACAGCTGCCGATGCCACCCATGGGCTGCCGTCTTTTTGAATGATCTGAAGATCCTCGTCACTCATGTCGATTCCGTATACTTTGATTTCATCTCTCCCCGCCGCTTCGATTGCCCGGACGGCACCTTTCGCAAATTCATCCCACGCTGCCCAGACAGCATCGATGTCCCCTTTGTTTGGATATTGTTTCAAGATGGCCTCCATCTGAGCCTGTGTATCCAGCGCTGTATTCTGACTCGCCGCTCCAAATGCCGCGACCTCTTTGATATCTGGATTTTCCTTTAAAAATTCTTCGTATGCCGCCTGACGTCTTTCCATGGGCGCAAAGCCTGCGACCCAAATCTTTACGATTTCACCCTTGCCGCCAAGCTCAGCTGAAAGCTTCGTCAAGGTTTGTTCAGCCATTTGTTTGTCCCCCTGCTCGAGGACCGTCACTCCTTTTGATGCCACATCCGCATCGAATACAACAACCGGAATATTTTGTTCTTTCGCCTTTTCCACCCCTGATTGCAGTGCTTCTTTCGTTCCATGGTCGATCAGAATGCCATCAAATTTCTGGTTGATCGCCGCGTCCAGGTTAGAGGACATTTTGGCCAGGTCCCCTTCCGAAGTGAACACTTGAACCTTCCCCCCGAACTTTTCCACCTGTTCCTTGACCCCTTCTATGTATTGAGCGGAAAATGTCCCGAGATTGATTTGCATAATAAGGGCGATTTTTTTATTGGCTAACGGATGATCGGAAGTCGCTTCCCCACCGTCTGCTTCCGCCTCCTGTGATACCTTTGGCTGACAAGCCGCCAAACTGAAAAGTAGTGCGATTAATACGAGTAATGATGCCGTTTTTTTCATCTTTCTTTTCTCCTCCCGAGGGTGTTCCCCTCTATTTTTTTCAATAAAAAAACCTCTTTTCCCAAGAGAAAAGAGGTTTATGTATAAATAAACGTGCTCTTATCACTCAGGAAATGCTTCCTGCAGGTCTTAGCACCTTTCCGTCGTAAAACGGTAGGTTGCCGGGCGTCATCGGGCCAGTCCCTCTGCCAACTCTTTATAAGAGAATATGAAATTGGTTGTGTTCGCTTTTGCTATAATCGCTATATTAACGATATGTGGAAATATTGTCAATATTCTTTTTTAAAAAAATTCTGTGGCGGGTCTCCGGAAATGATCACCCAACAATATAAAAAAGCCCTCCCAAACCGGGAGGGCTCTATCATTCAAATCTTATTTCTCACCATACGCAAGGGACGCTTCCACAAAGTCTCTGAATAGAGGCTGCGGGCGTGTCGGGCGTGATGTGAATTCCGGGTGGAATTGAGATGCGACGAACCATGGGTGGTCGCTCAGCTCGATGATTTCCACAAGACGGCCATCCGGGCTTGTGCCTGAGAAGATGAAGCCGGCTTTTTCCATTTGCTCTCGGTAGTGATTGTTGAATTCGAAACGGTGACGGTGACGTTCGTATACGACTTCCCCGTCGTAGGCTGCATAGGCTTTTGAACCTTTTGTCAGCTTACATGGGTATAGTCCGAGACGAAGGGTCCCGCCAAGGTCTTCGATATCCTTTTGTTCCGGTAAAAGGTCGATGACCGGATATGGCGTTTCAGGATTCAGCTCAGCCGAGTGTGCTCCTTCAAGTCCAAGGACATTACGCGCATATTCAACAGATGCCAGCTGCATACCAAGGCAGATTCCAAGGAAAGGAATCTTGTTTTCACGGGCATATTGCGTCGCAGCGATCTTTCCTTCGACACCGCGGTCACCGAAGCCGCCTGGTACAAGGATTCCATCCACGTCAGCAAGCTTCTCTGCCACATTTTCGTTGTCGACAAGCTCAGAGTTCAACCATCTCACTTCAATGTCGCTGTCGAAATGATATCCTGCATGACGAAGGGCTTCGACTACAGAAATATAAGCATCCTGTAATTCAACATACTTCCCGACAAGGGCGATCCTTGTTTTGCGGGAAAGGTTTTTCACCCGGTCAACCAGCTCATTCCACTCGGTCATGTCTGCTTCATGGCAGTTCAACTTCAAGTGCTGACACGTGATTTCATCGAGCTTCTGATCCTGAAGGGCAAGTGGTACTGAGTAAAGCGTATCTGCATCCATCGCTTCGATTACGGCATGTTTATCGATATCACAGAATAACGCGATCTTGTCTTTCATATCCTGGGTCATCGGCATTTCGGTACGTACGACGATGACATTTGGCTGGATCCCGAGACTGCGAAGCTCTTTTACACTGTGCTGGGTCGGTTTCGTCTTCATTTCGCCCGCCGCTTTGATATAAGGAATCAGCGTACAGTGAATGTACATCACGTTGTCACGGCCGACATCACTCTTGATCTGGCGGATCGCTTCAAGGAATGGAAGGGATTCGATATCCCCGACCGTTCCACCGATTTCCGTGATCACGACATCGGAATTCGTTTCGCGGCCGGCACGGTACACGCGCTCTTTGATTTCATTTGTGATATGCGGGATGACTTGCACAGTCCCGCCAAGATAATCCCCGCGGCGCTCTTTTTTCAGAACAGTAGAATAGATTTTACCCGTTGTCACAGAGCTGTATTTCGTCAGGTTGATGTCAACGAAACGCTCGTAGTGGCCAAGGTCCAGATCCGTCTCAGCACCATCATCGGTTACGAATACTTCACCGTGCTGATAAGGACTCATCGTTCCCGGATCCACGTTGATGTATGGATCGAACTTCTGGATCGTGACGCTCACTCCACGGTTTTTCAATAGTCTTCCAAGGGACGCTGCTGTGATCCCTTTCCCTAGTGACGACACTACGCCGCCTGTTACAAAAATATACTTAGTCATGTATATGTCCCCCTTCAAAGTAAGTTTGGTTCAAAAAAAGTAGAGGGTGTCTATTGTAGGTATGTCATGAATTTATCTTGTTCAAAGAAGGACAAGTCCATTCTCTTAAAATAAATTCACCTGCATACTCAAGCTTTAAGACAGCCTCTTATGATCAAGATACATAAAAATGGAAGGGGTCTTGAAAGAATCGATCCTCCACTTATGAAAGGTTGGCAACAACCCGTTCATGTCAATGCATTCTTCTTATAAAAACAAAAAACGCCCCGCTTACAATCTTGTAAGGGGAGCGTGATATACGTGATCTGTCCCTTTTTAGGGAGCCCAAATAAAATACTACCTTCCTAAGAGGTAGAAGTCAAGCATAGAATAAGGGATAGAATTTTCACTCATTTCACGCAAATCAAAAGGCCCCCAAAAGGCCCAAAAGCCTGGCGGGAGCCATACTGATTCGGGAGAGATTATTTCTCTTCCTCTTCTTCCAATTCATCTTCTTCGTCTTCATCTTCATCGTCGACATCGTCGAATTCATCGATCTCGAGCTCTTCCTCGTCGTCATCAAGATCCAGATCCTCGTCTGCATCATCCACATCGACATCGTCGTCGTCATCCGTAAGATCATCATCATCGTCCGCATCATCAAGATCATCATAATCCAGATCTTCATCATCCAGATCATCGAAATCATCCAGATCCAGATCTTCGTCTTTCTTCTTCGCCTTTTTCTTTTTGCTGGATTTCATCGTTGGAACGGTCTCTTCCTCGATTTGATCAACCGGGTACCATTCTCTTAATCCCCAACGGTTATCCCCCATGGCGATGTAACGTCCGTCGATATTCAAGTCCGTGTAGAATTGAAGTAAACGGCTCTTAACCTCTTTATCAGAGATTTCAAGCAAACCTTTGATTTCGCTAACGATCTCTTCAAATGCCATCGCTTGCTTTTTCTCTACTAAAATTTCATGTGCCAATTCAATGAATGATGTTTGACGCAATTCTTCTTTGGATAATTGCTTAAGACTCACTTTACGCACTTCCTTTCTCTATTTCACACTCTACTAAGTAGAGTAAAAAAGGGCAAAAATTCTCCATTATCAATTTTAACCATATTCAACATTATAAACAATATAAATCACTTTATGCCAGACATATCTCGTATTTCCCGCATTTTTTTCGCATTTGATTTCAGGAAGGCCTGCCATTTCCTAACTTCTCTTCTTTCTGACCGTTTTTGATCACCCGGAACGCTTCATAAAATAGATAAAAAGAGAGCAGGAAAAAAGGGATGGCACCGAGTTGAAATTGATATAAAAGGATGGCGGCGTATATGGTGATGATGAATAGTATGCAGCGTAAAATGGTCTTCACAGTCTCACATCCAAACGTATGTATCGTACTTCCCCGTTCACTTGTCTGATAATTCTTATTATATAGGATATCTTACCCTATAAGTATTAAGTTCATGTTAAAAGTTGGTTGATTTCGTATAAAGGATAGACGGTTTGGCGGGTTTTTAAACTTGTTGTGGTTTCTTTTTAATTTTTTATGAGAGAAACGCGACCCAAAAAGCTTAATGCCACCATCATTCATACTATGCATACTGACCATCAAATATAAGCCATTTGTAAAAAAGAGACCACTGCATTTGTACAGTAGTCTCATTTTCCTTTTCGTTGTTACATGTTGCGTCGGTATTGGCCGCCTACTTCGTAGAGGGCGCGTGTGATTTGGCCGAGGCTTGCGACTTTCACGGTTTCCATGAGTTGTTCGAAGATGTTTCCTCCGCCGACCGCTGCCTGTTTCAGGCGGGTGAGGGCTTCTTCGGTTTCGTCTTTGTGTTGTGATTGGAAGTCCCGCAGATTATGGATTTGTGTTTCTTTTTCTTCTTTTGTGGCACGTGCCAGTTCCATGCTGTCCATGTCTTCTTCAGATGGTGGATTCGGATTCAGGTACGTGTTCACTCCCACGATCGGAAGCTCACCTGAATGCTTCTTCATTTCGTAGAACATGGATTCCTCTTGGATCTTGCCGCGTTGATACTGGGTTTCCATCGATCCGAGTACGCCGCCGCGGTCATTTAAGCGGTCGAATTCCGTGAGGACCATTTCTTCCACGAGATCCGTCAGCTCTTCTACGATGAACGATCCTTGAAGCGGATTTTCATTTTTCGATAATCCGTGTTCTTTCGTGATGATCATCTGGATCGCCATGGCACGGCGCACGGATTCCTCCGTCGGTGTCGTGATCGCTTCATCATAAGCGTTCGTATGCAGGGAATTACAGTTGTCCTGCAGAGCCATCAACGCCTGGAGCGTCGTACGGATATCATTGAAGTCGATTTCCTGGGCATGCAGGGAACGACCTGATGTCTGGATGTGATATTTCAGTTTCTGACTGCGTTCATTCGCCCCGTATTTATCCCTCATCACCGTCGACCAGATGCGTCGTGCGACACGTCCGATCACCGTATACTCAGGGTCGAGGCCGTTCGAGAAGAAGAATGATAGGTTTGGCGCAAAGGCATTGATATCCATCCCACGGCTTAAATAGTATTCCACGTACGTGAAACCGTTCGCCAACGTGAAGGCAAGCTGGGAAATCGGATTCGCTCCCGCTTCCGCGATGTGATAGCCGGAAATCGATACAGAGTAATAGTTCCGTACTTTGTGATCGATGAAATACTGCTGGATATCCCCCATCATGCGCAGGGCGAATTCAGTTGAGAAGATACACGTATTCTGACCCTGATCTTCTTTTAAAATATCTGCCTGAACCGTTCCGCGGACGACTTGAAGGGTCTGTTCCTTCACTTCCACATACTCTTCCACCGTCAACACGCGGCCGAGTTCTTCTTCCTTCATGCGGATCTGCTGATCGATCGCCGTGTTCATATACATGGCAAGGATGATCGGTGCAGGACCATTGATCGTCATGGACACGGATGTGGAAGGAGCACACAAGTCAAACCCGGCATACAGCTTCTTCATATCTTCCAGCGTACAGATGCTCACACCGCTCTCCCCGACTTTTCCGTAAATGTCAGGACGGTGATCCGGATCTTCCCCATATAAAGTCACAGAATCAAAAGCCGTACTCAGGCGTTTCGCATCATCATCTTTCGACAGGTAGTGGAAACGGCGGTTCGTCCGTTCAGGCGTTCCTTCACCGGCGAACTGACGCTTCGGATCTTCCCCTTTTCGTTTGAAAGGGAACACTCCTGCTGTATAAGGGAATGATCCCGGAACATTCTCTTTATAGACCCAATCCAAGATTTGACCGTAGTCTTTGTATTTCGGAAGGGACACCTTCGGGATATCGAGTCCGGATAAGCTCTTTGTCTTTAATTCAGTGACAATCTCATTATCGCGGATCTTTGTGATGAATTGATCCTTGCTGTACGTTTCTTTGAGGTTATCCCATTTTTGTAAAATCTGTTTCGATTCTGATGTCAGTTTGTTTTCGACTTCTTCTTTCAACGTTTGAAGGGACGTTACGACCCCGTCATTCGTTTCTTTTTCATTGACCGCTTCGATTGCCCCTTCAAGCTGGAACAAACGGCGTGCCAGGTTTACCTGCTCTTCTGCTTTTTTATGATAATTGCGGACCGTTTCCGCAATTTCACGGAGATAATAACGGCGATTGTTTGGAATGATGACGTTTTGCTTTTCAACATCGACGTCTTTGGAGAAGCTTGTTTTCCACTCGAGCTCCATCTTCTTGTTCACCGTTTCAATGATGGCTGCAAATAAAGCATTTGTGCCCGGATCATTGAACTGGCTGGCAATCGTACCGTACACAGGCATGTCATCCAGATCTTTATCAAACAGCATATGACTGCGCTGGTACTGCTTCTGTACCTGGCGTCTCGCATCCTCAGAGCCTTTGCGCTCGAACTTATTGATGACGATAAGATCGGCATAGTCGATCATATCGATTTTCTCCAGCTGGGACGGTGCACCGAACTCACTCGTCATGACGTACATAGACATATCACAGATCTCGGCGATTTCCGCATCCCCCTGCCCGATTCCGCTCGTTTCCACGACAATCAGGTCATATCCTGCCGCTTTCACGACATTGATCGCGTCCTTGATGGCCAATGAAAGTTCCGTCTTCGAACCACGTGTGGCAAGGCTTCGCATGTAAACACGCGGATTGAAGATCGCATTCATGCGGATCCGGTCCCCAAGTAGGGCTCCACCCGTTTTTTGTTTCGTTGGATCGATGGATAGAATCGCAATCTTCTTTTCAGGAAGTTCATTGATGAAACGACGGATCAGTTCATCCGTCAAGGAACTCTTCCCCGCTCCACCGGTTCCCGTGATTCCAAGGACAGGCGCTTTTTTCGCCAAACTCTTGATTTCAGAAAAAACGGTCTGGGCTGTCGCTGCCACTTCTTCATTGGCGCCGACTTGATATTCCGCAAGTGAGATCAGCTTCGATACCGTATTCACATCTCCGGTTGAAAGCTTCTCGACTTCCTGATTCACGCTTCCCTTGATGGTAGGAAAATCGCATTCCTCGATCATCTTATTGATCATGCCTTGAAGACCCTGAGTCCGTCCGTCTTCAGGTGAGAAGATGCGGGCGATCCCGTATTCGTGAAGTTCCTTGATTTCACGCGGGATGATCACTCCGCCGCCTCCGCCATAAATGCGGATATGGGAAGCCCCTCTTTCTTTTAAAAGGTCGTACATATATTTAAAGTATTCCACGTGTCCACCCTGATAGGATGAAATCGCAATCCCCTGAACATCTTCCTGAATAGCGGCATTGACGACTTCCTCTACAGAACGGTTATGGCCCAAGTGGATGACTTCTGCCCCACTTGCCTGGATAATCCGACGCATTATGTTGATCGACGCATCATGTCCGTCAAACAGGCTCGATGCCGTGACAAAACGAACATGGTGCTTTGGTTTATAAATCTCAACCGTGCTCATATTACTCCCCCTGTTCTCCCTTGTTTTTCAAATCCTATGATCCCTGCAAAAAGCAATTCGATTTGAAGATCAATGTATTCCTCGAGTGTAAAACGTTTCTGCATGGCCCAGCGACGGAATCCCCACATCTGTCCCTGGACGAATACATTTTGAGCCAGCATATGGCACTGATTTTCATCAAGCCCAAGCTTTCCGCTTTCCACGCAACCTTTGATCAGGTCTTCCACCATCCCGACCATTTCAAGTTCCTTGCGAAGGACATAGGGTAAAGCATCCTTAGACAGGGATTTCGCTTCCTGATACATGACAAGCACTTCATCCTGCATCCGGTCCATCACCTTGAAATAATGGGCGATGCCTAGCCTCAAGCTCTCAATCGTTCCTTTACCGACATCCAGCTCCTCAAGCTCCAATCGAACCTGCTCATAAATACTGTCACACACTAAATACAGGACATCTTCCTTTGTTCGTATATATTCATACAGCGTTCCGATACTGAATCCGGCGGCCTTTGCAATCTCTCTGGTCGTGGTGCGGTGAAACCCCTTTTGTTTAAACAGAGAGACGGCCCCGCGAATCATCTGATCACGCCGTTTTTCCACCAAACGCTCATCCTTAACCGAAGCATGAACTTCCCTCTTCTTATTCAAAACAACCGACCGCCTTTATATTCCGATTCTCCCATTGACCCCTAATTCCACAGCACCTGCTTCATCCCCCAACAAAGCAGATACCCCTCTATCTCTCTTAACCCAGCTATCCTACTTCGTCACCATCCGCGAAATAACCAATCTCTGAATCTCCTGCGTCCCCTCATAAATCTGAGTGATCTTCGCATCACGCATATAGCGCTCAACAGGATAATCCTTCGTATAACCATATCCACCAAAGATCTGAACCGCTTCCGTCGTCACTTTCATCGCTGTATCACCGGCCATCAGCTTCGACATCGCCGATTCTTTTCCGTATGGAAGACCTTCAGACTCAAGCCACGCAGCTTGATAGGTTAATAGACGGGAAGCTTCGATGGATGTTGCCATATCAGCGATCTTGAATGAAATCCCTTGGTTTGCCGCGATCGGTTTACCGAACTGCTCACGTTCTTTTGCATAATCAACGGAGGCATCAAGAGCTCCCTGGGCAATCCCGACTGCTTGAGCGGCAATCCCGTTACGGCCGCCATCAAGGGTCATCATGGCAATCTTGAAGCCATCGCCTTCGTTTCCAAGCATGTTTTCTTTCGGTACCTTACAGTCTTCAAATACAATCTCAGTCGTTGGAGACGAACGGATTCCAAGCTTCTTCTCTTTTTTCCCAACGGAGAATCCTTCGAAGTCTGCTTCTACGATGAAGGCACTCGTTCCACGCTGGCGCTGTGATGGATCCGTCAAGGCAAATACGATATACGTATCCGCGATTCCACCGTTTGTGATGAAAATTTTAGAGCCGTTCAGTACGTAGTGATCTCCTTCTAAGCGGGCCGTCGTCTTCATGCCGCCTGCGTCAGATCCCGAGCCCGGCTCAGTCAAGCCGTAAGCCCCGATCTTTTCACCCTGCGCCATCGGACGAAGGTATTTCTGTTTCTGCTCTTCCGTACCAAATTTATAAACAGGCCAACCCGCTAACGAAGTATGGGCAGACAGGGTAACACCTGTAGACGCACACACTCTTGATAGTTCTTCAACAGCGATACAATACGCCAGATAGTCGCTGCCGATCCCGCCGTACTCTTCCGGCCAAGGAATCCCCGTCAAGCCAAGCTCCGCCATCTTCTTGAATAAATCCATATCAAAACGCTCTTCCTCATCACGCTCAGCAGCAGTAGGAGCCACCTCATTCCGCGCAAAATCACGCACCATCTTACGTATCATTTCATGCTCTTCCGACAATTTAAAATTCATCTCAAACTCCTCCTCATATCTACTACATACCGGGTCTGGCACCCTCAAGAGACAAGCTATGCCACAAACCCCTTTACTCCACGAAACATCAAATTATATATCAGGTGCCTGACACGCTAAGAATATATGCCCGAAACACCCTTCAAACAGCTCTAATTACTCAGCCCACTACACCAACAAATGCTTCCCAATCACCATCCGCTGAATCTCACTAGTACCCTCATAAATTTCCGTCACCTTCGCATCACGGAACAACCTCTCCACCGGATACTCCTTCGTATACCCATATCCGCCATAAACCTGAATCGCTTCCGTCGACACTTCGACGGCTGTTTTCGAAGCAAACAGCTTAGCCATACTCGCTTCTTTCCCACAGGAGATGTTGCTGGAGCGAAGATTAGCCGCCCGGTACACAAGAAGCTTCGAGCCCTCAACCGCCGTCGCCATATCGGCAAGCTTAAAGCCGATTCCCTGCTGGGCGGCGATCGGCTTGCCGAATTGCACCCGTTCTTTTGCATAAGCCGTTGAGTAATCGAAAGCCGCTTCTGCGATTCCCAGCGCCTGCGCGGCAATTCCGATCCGGCCGACGTCCAGGTTCGCCATGGCGATCTTGAAGCCTTCCCCTTCTTCACCGAGAAGGTTTTCAGCAGGGACTTTCATATCTTCAAACGTCAGCTGGACGGTCCGGGAACCGTGCAGCCCCATTTTATGTTCATCTTTCCCGATCACAAGACCAGGTGTATCCTTCTCGACGATGAAGGCCGATACCCCGCGGCTCCCCTTCGTCGAATCCGTCGTCGCAAATACAATATACGTATCGGCTTCCCCACCATTGGTGATGAAGACTTTCGATCCGTTCACCACATAGTGGTCACCACGCTTTTCGGCCCGGGATTTGAGACTCTTCGCATCGGATCCTGCACTCGGCTCCGTCAGGCAGAAGGCACCTAAATACTCACCCGTTGCAAGCTTTGGAAGATATTTTTGTTTTTGTTCTTCGTTTCCAAAGTAAAGGATCGGGTTCGTGCCTACCGACGTATGAACCGACAAAATGACCCCGATGGTGGCGCTTACTTTAGACAGCTCGTGAATCGCAATGATATAAGAAGTGAAATCCATCTCAGATCCGCCGTACTTCTCAGGGATCGTAATCCCCATCAAACCAAGCTCAGCCATCTTTTTTAAAATATCTCTCGGAAACTCTCCCGCTTCCATCTTCTCGATGAACGGCTGGATTTCTGTTTCGGCAAAATCCCGGACCATCTTTCTCATCATCTGCTGCTCTTCCGTGAATCGTAACTCCATGACTGTTTCCTCCCTGATGTTCGTCGTAATCACTCGTACGAATAGAAGCCGCGGCCCGTTTTCTTACCCAGCCAGCCTGCTTTCACATATTTCCTCAATAGAGGACATGGACGGTATTTATCGTCACCGAAGCCTTCGTGCAGGGTTTCCATTATATAGAGGCATGTATCGAGTCCGATGAAGTCAGCCAGGGTCAGAGGTCCCATCGGGTGATTCATCCCGAGCTTCATCACTTCATCGATGGCCTCTTTGCTCGCCACCCCTTCATAAAGGGTGTAGATCGCTTCATTGATCATCGGCATCAGGATGCGGTTTGAAACGAATCCCGGGAAATCCTCTACCTCTACCGGCACTTTGTTAAGTGACTTTGTCATATCTTCAATCACTTGATACACTTCATCTGTTGTCGCAAGCCCACGTATGATCTCAACCAATTTCATCACCGGTACCGGATTCATGAAGTGCATACCGATCACTTGTTTTGGCCGCTTCGTCGCTGCCGCAATTTCCGTGATCGGAAGTGAAGACGTGTTAGAAGCCAGGATGGTATGCTCCGGCGTGATCTCATCCAGCTGAGCAAAAATCTTCGTTTTGATTTCCATATTTTCCACTGCCGCTTCAATGACAAGATCCACCTTCTTGGCGTCCTCGATATCCGTTGAAGCCGTCAAACGATTCACTGTCGCTGTTTTATCTTCTTCAGACATTCTTCCTTTTTCAACGGAACGCGTCAGATTCTTCGCGATGACTCCCATTCCCTTTTGGACAAACTCTTCTTTCAAATCGTTCAGGTATACGTTGAATCCTGCCTGTGCACATACCTGGGCGATCCCCGAGCCCATTTGTCCGGCGCCGATGACCATTACATTTTTGATGTTCATTTTGTTCTCCCCTTTGTTATATGAGACTAGTAATCTAGTTGGTTTTTTTGTGGGTCAGCTGCTGATTTTCTTCGAAAATTCAGCAGCTGAACTCAGGTGTATACTGGTACAACAACTCACCCTACTGCTTCGCCACCTCAATCATGATCGCATCCCCTTGACCGCCTCCACTGCAGATCGAGGCAATCCCGATTCCTCCTCCGCGGCGTTTCAGTTCGTATGCGAGTGTCAGAATGATGCGTGCCCCGCTTGCTCCGATCGGATGACCAAGGGCGACCGCTCCACCGTTCACATTGACTTTTTCAGAATTCAATCCGGCGATTTTTCCGCTTGTCAATGCAACCGCTGCGAACGCTTCATTTATTTCAAAAAGATCGATTTCTTCAAGGGATTTGCCTGTTTTCTTGAGAAGCTCGTTGATCACAAGCCCTGGTGTTTGCGGGAAGTCCTTTGCCTCAACGGCGATGGCCGTATGCCCAAGGATCGTCGCTAATGGTTGCTTCCCTTCTTTCACCGCTCTTTCTTCGCTCATGAGGACCATGGCAGCCGCTCCGTCGTTGACCCCTGGAGCGTTCCCGGCTGTGATCGTTCCTTCTGATCCGAAGACCGGTCCTAATTTAGCCAGTGCTTCGATGGATGTTTCTTTCCTTGGTGCTTCATCTTTAGCGACGACAACCGGATCTCCTTTGCGCTGCGGAACCTCAACGGCGACGATTTCTTCACCGAGTACTCCCTCTTCAGTCGCTTTTACGGCTCTTTGATGGCTTCTGAGTGCCCATTCGTCCTGATCTTCTCTTGATAGTTCAAATTCCTTCGCTGTTTCATTACCGTACGTTCCCATGTGGACGTTGTTGAAGCTGCACGTCAAGCCGTCGTGAACCATCAGGTCTTTTACCTGTGAATCTCCCATCTTGAATCCCCAGCGTGCTTTCGGCAGGATGTAAGGGGCGTTCGACATGGATTCCATTCCACCAGCCACGATCACTTCGCCGTCGCCTGCACGGATGATCTGGTCTCCCAGTGTGACGCTGCGCATTCCGGATGCACAGACTTTATTGATCGTTTCCGTTTTGACATTCCAAGGTAAGCCCGCGTGGCGCGATGCCTGACGGGAAGGGATTTGCCCCTGTCCCCCTTGTAAAACAGATCCGAGGATGACTTCTTCGACTTCTTCCCCGTTTACGCCGGCCCGTTTCAAGGCTTCCTTCACAGCGAAACCGCCAAGCTCTGAAGCTGTAAAACTGCTGAGGCTTCCCCCGAATTTACCAAAAGGCGTTCTTGCTCCGTCTAGAATAACCGTTTTCCCCATCTCCATCGCTCTCCTTTATATGGTTTTATCCGTCAATTTGTATCCGCTTTCAATTTACCTTAAAAAAATTTGATCGACTTTCGACTGAACGCTCGCTCAACTAATCCTCATAAGAGAAGGGACAAATTTTGTCCCCCATATACCTTTATTGTACTTCATTTCGAGTGCGAACGCACCCAATTTTTAGAATGTTTTTATTCTTCCATCAAATTTATTATTGTAGAAAAACAATAGGAGCGAAACGCAATAGAGACTATTTTGTTTCACTCCTGTTTGTTTTCATGAACTGGTGTTCCATTCATTATCTAAAGGATAATATTCTTTTTAAGATGCAGCCGGTTCGTCCTTCAGATCGCCACAAACGGCTTTTTCAAGGATTTCTGCTACGTCGAGAGTAGAAACCGTTTCTTCCACTTCCTTCGCTTTCGTACCATCCGACAGCATCGTCAGGCAGTATGGACAGCCAGAGCTGATGACCGACGGACTGACAGCCAGTGCCTGCTCGGTACGGGAGACGTTGACGCGGTGTCCAGCGTCTTCTTCCATCCACATGAGTCCTCCACCCGCTCCACAGCACATGCCTTTTTCACGGTTACGTTCAATCTCGACCAACTTCACGCCGGAAATGGATTTCAAGATCTCACGCGGTGGATCGTACACTTCGTTGTATCGGCCAAGGTAACAGGAGTCGTGGAAAGTGATCGTTTCGTTCACTTCGTATTGCGGCTTCAAGCGTCCTTCTTGTACGAGCTGATGCAGAAGTTCTGTATGGTGATATACTTCCGCTTCCAGACCGAAGTCCGGATACTCATTTTTAAAAATGTTGTACGCATGCGGATCGATCGTGACAATTTTCTTGATTTCATGCTTTTCGAATTCGGCGATGTTTTGTCCGGCAAGCTCCTGGAATAAGAATTCATTTCCAAGGCGGCGCGGTGTGTCACCGGAGTTCTTTTCTTTATTCCCAAGGATCGCGAACTTCACTCCCGCTTCATTCATCAGCTTGGCGAAGGATAAGGCAATCTTTTGGCTACGGTTATCAAATGAACCCATGGATCCGACCCAGAATAGGAATTCGAAGTCTTCTCCGGCCTTTTTCATTTCTTTTACCGTAGGGATCGTGACGTCTTCTCTTGCTTCACGCCAGTTTTCACGCTCTTTACGGTTCAGACCCCAAGGATTCCCCTGGCGCTCGATGTTTTGCATGGCGCGCTGTGCGTCTGCATCCATCTTCCCTTCCGTCAGAACGAGGTAACGGCGAAGGTCGATGATTTTATCAACGTGTTCGTTCATGACCGGACATTGGTCTTCACAGTTACGGCACGTTGTACATGCCCAGATTTCTTCTTCCGTGATGACGTCCCCGATCAGGCTTGGGCTGTAAGTAGCTCCTGCAGCTGCTTCTTCTGCAGCCTGAGTCGCACTTGCCATTGCTAATTGGTTCCCTTTTGTACCGTTGAATGCGAATGTCGGCACCCAAGGCTTCTTCTGTGTCACGACAGCACCGTGATTTGTCAGGTTATCTCGAAGCTTGACGATGAGATCCATCGGGGAAAGCATTTTCCCTGTCCCGGTTGCCGGACACATATTTGTACAACGACCACATTCTACACATGCGTAGAAATCGATCATTTGGTGCTGGGTGAATTCTTCAATTTTCCCGACCCCGAAGCTTTCAGCTGACTCATCTTCAAAGTCGATGGGCTTAAGTTTCCCAGGGTTGTCTAAACGATTGAAATACACATTGGCAGGTCCTGCGATCAAGTGAGCGTGCTTGGATTGCGGCACATACACAAGGAATGCCAGTAAGAATAGTAAGTGAATCCACCAGGCTACATAGAAAATGGCGATGGAAGCCGTTTCCCCGATAGCTCCAAGGGCTCCTGCGATCAGCGATGCAACAGGCTCCGTCCAGGCAAGGTCTTCCCCATGCCAGATGATGCCCATTCCATTTCCGACAAGGACAGACAGCATTAATCCACCGATGAATAATAAGACCAGCCCAGATTTGAATCCTCTTTTTAAACGGACCAGTTTTTCCACATAGCGGCGATGGAATGCCCACACAACTGCCACAAGGATCATGAGTGTGACGATTTCCTGGAAGAATGTGAATCCAGGATATAATGGTCCAAGTGGTAAGTGACTTCCCGGTGCCAGTCCCTTCCATATGAAATCGATGGCCCCGAACTGGACGAGGATGAATCCGTAGAAGAACATGACGTGGATCGCTCCACTTTTCTTATCCTTCAGGAGCTTCTTCTGTCCGAAGACATTGACCAGGATTTTCTGGAATCGTTCTTTGAATCGTTTGTCGAATTCCACTTTTTTCCCGAGCTTAATATATTCAATTCTCGTCTTTACTACATACACAAACAGACTCAGTGCATAAACGGTCACAAGGATAAATGCGACCCAATTGAGAATGAGTAACCCATTCATAGACAAACACTCCCCCTTCTTTGGTCCGATGAACTTCCCCTTTGTTCAAACTTTTACAAACCAAATTAATATTCTGAATAGTTCATATCTCCATTATATTATGAATGAGCATTCAGTCAATGGTTTTTCCGAATAAAAATGAAAACCTTTTCAAGGAAGATCCTTCCTCTCGTAAAAAAACAGGACTTTCCGTACCCCCACAGGTTTCAAAAGGACTAATGAAAGGGAAAAAGAAGAAAGGATGCAATGTACGAAAGAAAGAGGACATACTAAAGACAATGCAAATGAGAGAGTGATTTTATGTGGTGGTTAATTCTATTGGTGATCCTTGTCGCAATCATCGGATGGCTGATGCTCGATTTCAAATTGGGAAGAAGTCATTTCATCCGGACGCGGACAAGAAGAGATTATGAGACAAGAATGAGTGATATCCAACTGTTTTCAAGGGGACCTGAGCTTTTCGATCAAATGTTTAAAGAGATGAGAGAAGCAAGGGCCTCCATTCATGTATTATTTTATATCGTCCAGGATGACCATTTTGCACTGAGGTTCCTGGAATTACTGAAAGGAAAGGCACAGGAAGGGATTGAAGTCCGTCTTCTGATGGATCAGCTAGGCAGTCATAACGTCCCGAAGTCGAAGGTGAAGGAGCTTCGGGACGCGGGTGTGGAAGTCGATTTCTGCCGGAGGGTCAAGCTTCCCTACCTGTTTTTCTCTTCCCAGCAGCGTAATCACCGAAAGATTACCGTCATTGATGGTACGATCGGTTATTTAGGTGGCTACAATATCGGGAAGGAATATATCGATGAAAATGATAAGCCTGAGCTTTCTCCCTGGAGGGATTATCATCTCCGGTTGGAAGGGGAAGGCGTACACGATCTTCAGACTGAATTCTGCATTGACTGGTTCCGTGCCACACAGAAGGATTTGAAGAACGAAGCAAAGTACTTCCCTCCCGCTGAAAAAGGAAGCATCCAGCATCAAATTTTCCCGACCGAGGGGGTTAATATCGAGGACTTCTTTGGGAAATTCATCGATGAAGCACAAAGCGAAATCATTATCGGGACACCCTACTTCATTGCAACTCCCATCTTGATGGACGCGCTTTTGGGTGCTCTGGACAGAGGGGTTACCGTCAAGATCATCATCCCGAATAATGCCGATCATATGCTGGTGAAGGAAGCGGCCTTCCCTTATTTCAGGCCTCTGCTTGCCAGGGGTGCGAAAGTGTATCAATTCATGGACGGCTTTTATCATGCAAAGGTGATGGTCGTGGATGACCATTTCTGTGATATCGGCACGGCCAATTTTGATAAGCGGAGCTTCTTTATCAATTTTGAAATCAATAATCTGATCTACGATAAAGGATTTATCCAGACGTTGAAAAAGGAAATGGAAAAAGACATGTCGGCATCCGACATGTTAAGCGAAAGCGACCTCTCTTCGGTTTCCATGCTCACCCGGTTAAAGGAACGCGTCGCTTCAGCCATTTCAATCTTACTTTAGGGGGATGACACATGAAAGTCCGACTTGGATTCGTGGCGAACTCCCTCTCTTTATGGGATGCAAGCCCGGCCAAAACCATGACATACAAGCGATACACAGAGTTACCTAAAGCCGAGCGGATGGACCGCCTGAAGGAAGTGACGAGATTAAACCTGGAGCATACGAAACGCATCCTGTATCTATGTGCGGCTCACGAAATCAAGGTGTACCGATTATCCAGCTCCCTCGTTCCCCTTGCCACCCATCCTGAGGTGGAATGGGATTTCCATTCCCCTTTTCTGCACGAATGGAAAGAACTTGGCGATCTGATCAAAAAGTTCGGGATCAGGGCGAGCTTTCACCCGAACCAGTTCACCTTATTCACGAGTCCCAAGCAGCATGTGACGGACAATGCCGTGAAGGATATGGTGTATCACTACCGGATGCTTGAATATATGGGGATCGAGAAGGATTCCGTCATCAATATCCATATCGGCGGGAGCTACGGGGATAAGGAAGAAACCCTGGTCCGTTTTCATGAAAACCTGAAGGACCTCCCTCCGGATGTAAAAGACATCATGACCCTTGAGAATGACGACAAGACCTATACCGTCGAGGAAACGCTCACCGCTTGTCGAAAAGAGAATATCCCCATGGTCCTGGACATTCATCACCATGAGGCAAATCCGGGTGAGAAACCTCTAGAGGGGTACCTTGAGGATATTTTCTCCACTTGGGACAGGAGAGATTTAGTGCCGAAAATACATATTTCCTCCCCTAAATCCGCTAGTGCCTTCCGCTCCCATGCCGACCTGGTCGATCCGGGATTTGTGGAAGGTTTCTTCAAAACCCTGAAAACGTTGGATCAGGATGTGGATTTTATGATCGAAGCCAAACATAAAGATCTTGCCATGCTGAAGCTGATTGAGGATCTGTCCTCTATTCGCGGAGTGAAAAGGATCGATGGCGGGACCCTTGAGTGGTAAAGAAGAAAAGATGGACACTTGGGTGTTCATCTTTTTTATGTACATATTATTTAAATACAGACTCAATCCAGGGCTGGATCGCCATGAAGGCTTTGAACCCAAGATAAATACCCACGATTCCTGCAATGCCTGCCAGTGCTGGCGGGGCAGGTATCGGTAACTTAAATAAAGCAAAGATAAACCCGACTAAAAACCCGGTTACGATAGCCAATACGACCGTTTTCATACCATTCTCCTCCTTCATCCATCTTCCATTATTATACGTTAAAGCAGCCGAAATATAAGAAAAAGGTCCATCCTGATGAGGGACGGACCTTTGGTATGCGCCTATTTACATTTTTTCCGGAGCTGCTACACCGATCAAGGCAAGAGCGTTTTGTAACGTGACACGTACGACTTTCACTAAAGCAAGACGTGCTGTCGTCAGTTCACGGTTTTCTTCATCAAGTACCTTGTTGGCGTTGTAGAAGCTGTGGAAAGCAGATGCCAGGTCGTTGATGTAGTTTGCCACACGGTGAGGCGTGCGTTTCTCCGCAGCGTCGGCGATCATTTGCGGGAATTCACCCAGCTTTTTCAGTAGGTCGACTTCTTTTTCCGTACCGATCAGCTTTAGGTCGATCTTGTCTTCTGAAGCAAGTCCCTGTTCTTCTGCCTGGCGAAGGATGCTGCAAATACGCGCGTGGGCATATTGAGCATAGTACACAGGGTTTTCGTTGGACTGGGAAACCGCTAAGTCCAGGTCAAAGTCCATATGCGTGTCGGCACTTCTCATGGCGAAGAAATAGCGGACAGCGTCGAGGCCCACCTCTTCCACAAGCTCACGTAACGTAACCGCTTTTCCTGTACGCTTACTCATCTTCATCTTTTCACCATTTTTATAAAGGTGAACGAGTTGGATGACTTCCACTTCAAGTTTGTCCCGGTCAAAACCAAGTGCTTCGATGGCCGCTTTCATACGCGGGATGTATCCGTGATGGTCGGCTCCCCAGATGTTGATGAGTACATCATGCCCGCGCTCGAATTTATCCTGGTGATACGAAATATCCGGAGTCAGGTATGTGTACGTACCGTCGTTCTTGATCAGGACACGGTTCTTGTCATCGCCAAGTTCAGTAGAACGGAACCAGGTCGCGCCGTCCTCTTCGTATACGTGACCGTTATCTCTCAGCGTCTTCAATGCCGCATCGATTTTCCCATTTTCATAAAGGGATGTTTCAGAGTACCACACGTTGAACGGAACGCGGAACATTTCGAGATCCTTTTGAAGCTTGGCCATTTCGATCTTCAGGCCATATTCACGGAAAAACTTGTAGCGTTCTTCATCGCTTACTTCTGCGTATTTCGAACCGAATTCTTCAGCCAGTTTCTTTCCGATTCCGATGATGTCCTGGCCGTGATACCCGTCTTCAGGCATCGCCTTATCTTGTCCAAGGGCCTGGAAGTAACGTGCTTCAACGGAGACCGCCAGGTTGTGGATCTGGTTCCCGGCGTCATTGATGTAGTACTCACGGGTTACGTTATAGCCCGCTTTTTCAAGGACGTTACATAAGGAATCACCGACGGCCGCTCCACGTGCATGACCAAGATGAAGGTCGCCTGTAGGGTTGGCGGATACGAACTCGACGTTCACTCTCTCGCCATTTCCGGCGTCTGATTGACCATATTCCTGATCTTGATCAAGAATCAACGGGATCAAATCTGTTAAGTATTCGTTGTTCATGTAGAAATTGATGAATCCTGGTCCAGCAATCTCCATTTTTTCAATGGACGCTTTGGACTGGTCGAAGTTAGCGACGATGTCGTCAGCGATCATGCGCGGCGCTTTTTTGGCGACTCTTGCAAGCTGCATCGCCATATTCGTTGAATAATCCCCGTGGGACTTTTCTTTCGGGATCTCAAGGATGACATCCGGGATCTGATCCTCAGTTGCAAGTCCCGCTTTCAGGACCGCTGCTTTAATTTCGGCTTTCAGGTTTTCTTGTACTTTTTCGACGATATTCATATCGCTATGCTTCCTCCTTATAGTGAATGGACATGACATAATCCCCCACTGGACTGTCCTGCATCTTTAACTCGTAAGAAAGGTTGAAGTTCCCTTCAAGCTCCGAGTCACTCTGTGTATGTGAAAGTGTTTTCGTTTTGGTTGTAAGTAAAAGGGTACCGAGTTGGCTCTCGTAAGAACCGTTCTGTTCCTCGAGTTCGTTGAAGGCCATTCTCATTTTGACTGCCCCGCTTCTGAGGATGAGGGCCTGTCGATCCGTGACTTTAACGATCGTATGAGTGGTCCCTTCCTCTTGTACTTCATCGTACTTTAGAAAAACGGCATCTCCTTTTTCATAGTATCGACCAAATGATACCAATTCAAAAGAGTCACTTTCCTCTCCTATTGTGATTTTGGTTTTCAAGTGAACTTTGACAGGGGTAGAATCCGCTTTTGCCGTCAAACCACTCACATCCTTTTCTTTTTAGGGTCCGATCAAGTGATGGGTCCGTCCCTCAAATAGACGTCCCTTCCTTCTAACTAATTAAGTATAAGAAGTATTGTGGGAAATTGCAATGGAACACGGTGAGTTTTCATTTATTGGAGGAATGTAAGCGGATTATCGGCAGAAGAAAAGCCTCTTCTGCCGATGAGAAGAGGCTTTGATGGTTTATTTTACCCAGCCAAGGAGCATTTCACGGATCAGCTTGCTTGCCGTATTCGCTGTCTGCTCGGATGGATCATAGATGGGCGCCACTTCCACAAGATCCGCTCCCACGACGTTCACGTCAGAGTGAGCGATGGCATGGATGGATGCGAGTAATTCCTTGGATGTGATGCCGCCGCAGTCCACGGTTCCAGTTCCAGGAGCGTGGGCAGGGTCTAAGACGTCAATATCGATCGTCACATACACAGGGCGTCCTGCAAGCTGTGGAAGGATTTCCTTCAATGGCTCGAGCACTTCGAATTTGGAAATGTGCATGCCATTTTCCTTCGCCCATTGGAATTCTTCCTTCATACCGGAACGGATCCCGAATGAATAGACGTTCTTCGGTCCGATATGCTCGGCGATCTTGCGGATCGGAGTCGAGTGGGATAGCGGCTCCCCTTCATACTCTTCACGCAGATCAGTGTGAGCGTCCATATGGATGATGGCAAGATCCGGGTATTTCTTCGCGATGGCTTTCATCACCGGCCATGAGACCAGATGCTCTCCACCCATTCCGAATGGGATCTTCCCGTCACCAAGGAGCCCGTCGATATAGTCTTCAATCATATCGATGCTTCGCTGCGGGTTACCGAATGGTAGCGGGATATCACCGGCATCATAGTATTTCACTTCTTCAAGTTCCCGGTCAAGATACGCACTATACTCTTCCAGACCGATCGACACCTCGCGGATACGGGCAGGACCGAAACGGGAACCAGGACGATAACTCACCGTCCAATCCATCGGCATCCCATAAAGGACCACCTGGCTGTCCTCATAAGAAGGATGGCTCTTAATAAACACATTACCTGAATAAGCCTCATCAAAACGCATATTCTTCAACCTCTCTTTTAGAGAGGGACGGACCTAGCTTTAGGTCCGTCCCTCCTTGATATTATAGGATTTCACCTTGAAATTTGAGGTCCGTCCCTCACATTTATTTTGTCAGGTCTTTAACGAATTTTGGAAGGGCGAATGCTGCTTTGTGCAGTTCCGGTGTGTAGTATTTCGTTTCGATGTCGTGGAAACGCTCTTCCGGTACTTCGATTGGGTCGTGCTTTTTGGAACCGATGGTGAATGCCCACAGGCCGCTTGGGTACGTTGGGATGTTCGCTGTGTACAGGCGGGTAATCGGGAAGATTTCCTTCACGTCGCTCTGTACCTGGCGGATAAGGTCTGCTTTGAACCATGGGTTATCACATTGAGCAACGAAGATTCCGTCTTCTTTCAATGCTTTGGAGATCCCTGCGTAGAATCCTTTTGTGAATAGGTTAACAGCTGGTCCTACAGGCTCAGTGGAATCGACCATAATCACGTCATATTCGTTCTCACTCTTCGCGATGTGCATGAAGCCATCGTCGACTTGTACGTCCACGCGCTCGTTCTCTAACTCTCCCGCAATCTCAGGAAGATATTTCTTAGAATACTCGATTACTTTTCCGTCGATTTCAACAAGAACGGCCTTTTTCACGCTTGGGTGTTTCAACACTTCACGGATGACGCCTCCGTCTCCTCCGCCGACAACCAAAACAGTTTCTGGGTTCGGATGCGTGAATAATGGAACATGTGCGACCATTTCATGATAGACGAACTCATCCTTCTGGCTCGTCATGACCATGCCGTCAAGGAACAGCATATTGCCCCATTCTTCTGTTTCAGCCATTTCAAGATATTGAAAATCCGTTTGCTCTGTATGTAAAGTATTCTTGATTTTCATCGTGATCCCGAAGTTTTCTGTTTGTTTCTCTGTGTACCAAAGTCCACTCATTGTTTCAACTTCCCTTCTTGTTTTAATGGTTTATTGCCGTTTCTGTAAAAATCATATACCACTAGTTTGATCCTTCACACGTTCATCTTTAGGACAAAGTGAAGCGAAACCCTGACATAACAGGCTTTACTCCTATTTATAAAAACATCCGCATCGGACGTCATTTTTATCCTTCCCTATCATGATAAATACAAACATGAGAAAAAGTATAGTGGAATCTAGCAAAATTTCAAGTGAAATTTTTTCTAAACCTTTGACGTTTAAAATCTCGTAAATCTTTTCATACTGTTACTACACAGTAATCAGTATAAACCAATGCACTTATATAAAAAAATCCGAGGTCCGTCCCTCAAGAGATGCGGGCCTTTGCAGGGAAAGTAGGGAGAGGTATGGAAGTGATGGCTCGAATGGAGAAGACAAAGAAATATGCGAGATTTGCAGTGGTCGGGACTCTCGCGGGCTTGGTCCTCTTTTTGGTGGGGATCATGGGGGTTTTGATTTATGCCAAGGTCCAGGGGCCGCCTCCCCTTGCCGTTCCTCAATCTACTTTGATCTATGGTGAGGATGGTTCGGTCATAGGGGAAACGAATACAGGCGAGAAGCGCTACTGGGTGGGTCTGAAGGAAATTTCCCCGGCCCTCATTGAAGCGACGATCTCCATTGAAGACAAAAGCTTCTACCAGCATTACGGGTTTGACCTGAAGCGGATGGCAGGGGCAGCCCTTGCCGACGTCAAAGCGATGTCAAAGGTGCAGGGGGCCAGCACCATTTCACAGCAGTACGCTCGCAATCTATTTCTTTCTCATGATAAAACATGGAAGAGAAAGATCTCAGAAGCCCTCTACACGATCAGGATCGAAATGAACTACTCCAAGAAGGACATTCTAGAAGGCTATTTAAATACCATCTATTACGGACACGGCGCATACGGTGTCCAGGCAGCGAGTCAATATTATTTTGGCAAAGATGCCAATCAATTGACCGTCTCAGAAGCCGCCATGCTCGCGGGGATTCCGAAAGCACCCTCCTACTATTCGCCAGTTACTCACCCTGAAAATGCCAAGAAGCGCCAGGAGCTCATCCTTCAGTCCATGACCGGGGACGGCTTTATAACCAAAGAGCAAGAGGCCGTTTCCAAAGCGGCACCAATCCGCATCACAGGGGAGCACGCCCATCAAAAGGCGGAAACCGCCCCCTATTTTCAAGATGTCGTGAAAAGCATCCTCCGCTCGGACTTGGGGATTGAGGAACGTACCATCGAGATGGGCGGCTTGAAAGTCTATACGACACTCAACCCCGATCATCAACAGGTGGCCGAGAAAGTCGTGAAGGAACAGATCCCCGATGAATCGGATATCCAATTGGGATTTGTGTCCATGAACCCGAAAAATGGATATGTAACAGCTTTAGTAGGGGGAAGGGATTATGAAGAGAGTCCGTTTAACCGTGCCGTGCAGGCAATCCGCCAGCCGGGATCAACGATCAAACCGCTACTCTACTACTCTGCTTTAAAGCAAGGGTTTACGCCAGCCACGACGATGAAGAGCGAAATGACGTCCTTTACATTCGATGATGGAAAAAAGTACACCCCTCATAATTACAACAACAAATATGCCGATGGAGATATCACCCTGGCCCAGGCCATCGCTCTATCTGATAACGTGTACGCCGTGAAGACCCATCTCTTCATCGGTCAGGACACCTTGACGAAAACGGCAAAAGACAAGTTCGGATTGACGACAAAGGTGAAAAAATACCCTTCCTCGGCACTCGGTACATCAGGGGCACGGGTCATCGATATGGTCAACGCCTACAGCATCTTTGCCAACGGCGGCTATAAAGTGAAGCCCGTTTTCATTACAAAAGTGGAAGACTGGTCTGGGAAGGTCATCTATGAAAGCGAATCGAAAAAAGAGCAGGTGCTCGACCCGGATCTCACATACGTCATGACCCATATGCTCACCGGGATATTCGACCCTAAGCTCAATGATTACTCGACGGTAACGGGGATCCAGATCCGAAAAGACGCGACCCGTCCATATGCAGGGAAATCCGGGACGACCAATACAGACAACTGGATGATCGGCTACTCCCCCCAATTAACCGTAGGAGTGTGGACCGGATACGATAAAGGAAAAGAGGTCTCCCTGGTCGATGATAAATACTACGCCAAGAAAATCTGGGTCCACTTCATGGAAGAAGCCCTTAAGGATGAACCCGTCAAGAACTTCAAACCGACCAAGGGAGTCGTCGGCGTGGCCGTGAACCCCCATAACGGACTGCTCGCAACAGAAGACTGTCCCGTCCAGCGCTTCACCTACTTTGTAAAAGGCACCGAACCGACCGAATACTGCCATGAACACTTGGGTGAAAAAGAAGCACCGAAAGAAAAGGCACCAGAAAAAGGGAAGAAGCCTTGGTATGAGAAAGTTAGGGATTGGATATTTTAGCAGAAAAGCGGAAGGGGCTCGCACTGGGGCGACAAGCATAAGACGAGTCACCCGGAAAGGCGTTCTTTGCCTTTTTGGGTGACCTGGCTTATGACCTCGAGCCCCGAGCCCTTGGAGCTGGACATCTCGAAAACTCCATTTCCATCTATATAACAATAAAAACAACACAAAAAACCCCGGGCTTGTGCGAACCCGGGGTTTTTCATGTCCTAGTTTATGTGCAAACTGTGATTTAAGTGTACTTTTTTTCCACCCATAGAGCAAGATGTGAACGACATATTCAAAGAAATGTCACATTTTGTTCACAAAACAATCTATTTTATTTTCAGCGCTTCCTTCAATTCATCCTTTGAGCGTTCCCACATACCTTCATCATGATTCTTTAAAAAGTCCGTCAGAATGCCTTTGGATTTGTCGTCCAGTTGGTCAAGGACGATCTTCCGCTTGATGGATTTATCCATATTGTTCACATGTTCCGGCATGGACTTGTAGCCTCTGCGCTTCTCGCGGTTCACAACGAGCTCACAAGCCGTCACGCCTGCATAGTACGGGCCGTCTTCCATCCGGTCGATGGTCACCCAGATCAGCCAGTACGGCTTTCCGCCTGCCGAGTCCTCACGGTTATTCGTAAATTTGATCCCTTTTTCAATCGGGCTCCTTGCGTGCATGGCTCCGATTTCAATCGTCGCTTCCCCTTCTTCGACATCAATCATGACAGGCGAAACATTATCAAGGCTCAATGATCCCACCCCGTAACCGCCATGACCGTCAGTGGGGTCACTTTTGATGATATTGAATCCAATGTTTTTTTTCTTTTCCATGAAACGTCACTCCCTAGCTAAAGATTGAAAAAATCGTCGTGAATATCGCACTGAATGCCTGATTGGTCGCCGTCATGCCACCCTGTAATAACGGCCAGATCGTATATTCGTCAAGAGGCGTGATGACAATGATCAAAAATAATAGAACGCCATATTGCTCATACTGGGTCAGTTTCGCCCTGACATGATTCGGTGACAAGTCCTCGATGATCCGGTACCCATCCAGCGGAGGGAACGGCAGTAAGTTGAAGACAAACAGCAATACGTTCAAATAAACGATCATCTGCAGAAGGTCAATGATGAACGGTGGAACCCCGACGCCACCCGTCACCCCTACAAAGAAGTAAAAGATCCCGAATGCAATAAAGGCAAGCAGGAAGTTACTCAATGGGCCGGCAACGGATACCAGTACACCTGCCAAACGCGGATTCTTGAAACGGGATCTCATGACAGGCACAGGCCGCGCCCAGCCAAATCCCACAAATAGTATTAAAAGGGTCCCAAACGGGTCCAGATGTTGAATCGGATTCAATGTGAGTCTTCCCTGATCCTTCGCCGTCGTATCCCCGAACTTGTATGCCACATAGGCGTGTGCGAACTCATGAACCGTAAAGGCCATGACGAGGGCGATCACGACAAACGGAAGCTCCTCCAACCGAAAGACGGAAATCGACTCAAAAAGTGAGCTAATCGTATCCAAAGTATGTACTCCTTTAAAAAATGTTTTACTTTCTTATTCCATAGTATACAGATAAATTCCTGCATTCATGACATATCATATCAAACTTGCTCTCTCTTCCCCTAACCATTACATTTATAGAGTAAGAGCCTACCACAGATTGTACCAAATCCGAAAGCAAGGAGCGAATCATTATGCCTTATATCACCGTAAAAATGCTCGAAGGCCGTTCAGAAGAGCAAAAGCGTGCCCTCGTCGAAAAAGTGACCGAAGCCGTCAGCGAAACCACTGGTGCCCCTGAAGATAAAATCGTCGTCTTCATTGAAGAAATGACGAAAGGTCATTATGCCGTCGGCGGCAAGAGACTCAGCGATCAATAGAAGAAAGCATAAGACAAGCCCGCTGAAAAGGCATTCCTTTTCAGCGGGCTTGTCTTATGCTTCCGCTTTTTTTAGATCCGGAATTCCCAACGGGCAACATTTGCATCTTAGGAATACGATATATCATACACCCGATGGAAAGGATGAAAACAATGGACCTGACGATTGGCGATGTGTTCTTACAATTGTTCATGATGGCTTTTCTACTAGCCATTGTCGTTGTCGCTTTTATGGTGGCGAAAGGGCTTCGAAACAGAAGGATCCAGCAGCGGAAGCAAGACAAACAGGTGGAAAAAAAGCTTGATGAAATCATCGAAAAAATGGATCAATCACCTAAACCGTAGAATTTTATATAAAAGGGGGGATCACTCTTGGCGAGTGATCCCCCCTTTATATCATATAAGAACGTTCTCTACTGAACGATTTTTTTCGATTTTAGTCCGTCAATATAAGCGAAGGCTTCGTCGATTTCTTCTTCTGTATATTTCTGCTTGCTCTTGAGTGTGAACACTTTTTCCACGACTTCTTCTTTTGGAAGGTTGTCAAAATATAAGACGGTCGAAACAAGTTCAAGGAAGCGTGCTGATTGAACGTTCATATCCGTAAGGCAATCCTTCAGGCAGGGCATATCCTTTTCGTAGATTTCCAGGAAGTCCTCCCCTTCTTTCGTGACCGTATAGCGGTATTGATAGTAGCCGCCCTTTTTTTCCTTCACCTCGGAGATGAACCCCATATTACATAGCTCCTCCACCCGAAGCGTCAGTTCTTCCGAATACGGACCATAAAAATGAAATTGAAATTTTTCCTGAAACGGGAATTCAAGCTTCTTCGCGATATAGATCATTTTCTGAAGCTTCTTTCTTCCCACCACTTCACCCGAGGCAAAGAAGGCACTCATCAATTTTGCATGCTCTTTTAACAATGTACGTCATCTCCTACTCCTAGTATTGCATAAGTCAGGTCCTCGTCTACAGCTCCAGAATCTTTCGGATCTGGCGCTTAATGTTTTTCTTTGTTGATTCGTCATATAGTAAATCCACTGGATAGTATAATTTATGATCGGTCCGGCGCTTTCCAGAGATGGAATCCACGATATCCGACTGCCTGGATAATTCGCGCAGCTCCTCATTCTTCATCAACAGATGTATCGGGAGCCGTTCCTCTTCCTCACCCGGCCTGTAGAAATCGTATGGAAGGTCTGAAGATGAATCTACCACCAGGTAATAATCGGGATCGATTCCCGCCTTTTTAAAGAGGGCTTCAAGCTCACTGTGCTTCTTGTATTCCTTCGCCGGATCGAATTCCACATACTTGAAGAGATTCCGGTTCATGAACCGCTCGCATAAGTCCCGTAAAATCGGATCCTCTTCTTCCTGCCAAATCTGAAAATAGTACATGATGACCGCTTCATCGAGCTTTAAATAATCCTCAAGGGCCACTTCCCCCTCAAACAGGGAATAAAAATGGATTGGACTTTGCTTAAAGGAATAGAACTCTTCATGAAGCTCCTTCGCCCTATGTAGAATCTTCGTCAGGATCACTTCTGCACTTCTCGTCACCGGATGGAAATACACCTGCCAGTACATCTGATAGCGGCTCATGATGTAGTCCTCCACGGCATGCATCCCGCTCTGCTTGATGACAACCTGGTCTTCACGGGGCCTCATCACACGGAGGATACGCTCCATGTCGAAATGTCCGTAGCTAACCCCTGTAAAATAGGCGTCACGCTGCAGATAATCCATGCGATCGGCATCGATCTGGCTTGAAATGAGGCTGACGACCAGCTTGTTACTGTACGTCTTCGCGATCACTTCTGCCACATGCTTCGGAAATTCCGGTGCCACTTTAACGAGAACCGCGTTCACCTCTGTATCCCCTAAGATGATGGCTTGGGTAAAATGCTCGTGATCGAGGTGAAACACCTTTTCAAAGGAATGGGAAAACGGACCGTGTCCCAGATCATGCAATAACGCAGCACACAATGACAATAAGCGCTCATCCTGGTTCCACTCCGGTCTTCCGACGAAGACATCATCGACGATGCGGCGGATGATTTCATACACGCCAAGAGAATGATTGAACCGGCTGTGTTCCGCTCCGTGAAAGGTCAAGTAGGTGGTTCCGAGCTGTCTGATTCTGCGGAGTCGCTGGAACTCTTTTGTCCCGATCAAATCCCAAATCACGCGATCCTTTACATGAACATAGCGATGAACAGGGTCTTTAAATACTTTTTCTTCATGTAATTTCTGCTTGGCATACTCCATCTTCTACCCTCTTCCTAAACTAGCATATTTCTATTATAGCGACTTGCTCCATCGCATTCATCTCGAATTTTGTCGAAAAAAATAGGTATTTGTCCTTTGATTGTTCCACCGCAAGCGTTCCAAATCCTTCAAAAAAATTTGGACGCTTGACAAAAAAATCTCTCCTATTATTTCTCTACCCCTTATGTAGTTTCCTTTTCCAAAGAGGCGCAAACCTTTATTTATTTTTATCAGTAGAAAAGAAAAAACTCCCTCAGGAGGAAGTTTCCCTTTATTTCTTTATTTTCTTGATCACTTTTTCCATCAATTCTTCTTCAGTCAACGCCGCTACAGGACGATTATTCACAAAAGCGAATGTCTTTTTGCGTCCTGGACCACAATAGGATTGGCACGCAATGTCAATCGGTGCGTCCGGATCGATCTCCTTTAATTTTGGAATCAAGGTCTTTAGGTTAACGGCCTGACAATCATCGCAAACACGGAATTCGTTTGCCATCTGTCAACAACCCTTTCTATCTATTGAAATGCATTTTATACGTCGTAAACATCGATTTATAGAATACAGTTTTCAGTCATGTTTTGCAAGTGAACATCGTTTCCATCCCGCATGGTTCCTCACTGATACAACGAAACTAGCAGACAGAAAATAATTTTAACATATTCGTATAAAAACCTGAGAAATGGTCCATCCTTTTATCAACGAATACTTTAAGAAAACTTTGGGAGTTGAGATGAAATGATGATGAAAACAAGACAGGATGCCTGGACGGAAGAAAATGATCTATTATTGGCCGAAACGGTCTTACGTCATGTGCGTGAAGGCAGTACACAACTGAATGCCTTCGAGGAAGTCGGGGATAAACTGAACCGCACATCCGCCGCATGTGGATTCCGCTGGAACGCCGTCGTGCGCCATCAGTACGAGAAAGCTCTTTCACTAGCAAAAAAACAACGCAAACAGCGCCACCGCATCCTCGGAAAAGACCAGGGCGGCAAGAAAAAGCTATTATACCAGCCACCGACACCTTCCTTCGAAGATTTAGACGCTATGTCTCTATCAATGACTGAGGCGGAAGAAGAAATGGAATTTGCCGAGTACGAGAACTACGTACCGGAAACAGAGCAACTGGGGAAAGAAACCGAAGAAACAGCGCAGGACTTTAAAGTCGAAGCAAGTGAGGAACAGGCTTATGCGGCGCAACAGGCACCTGCTGCCAACCACGTGGTAAAGCCAGCGGGACTAAAAGGGGAAGTCACACTTGAAAAGGTGATCGCGTACCTTCAGAACCTGGCCCAAACCAACATGAACTCCGACTACATGAAAATTGAGAATCAGAGATTGAAGCAGGAGATTTCCGACCTCCGAAAAGAAAATGCCGAGCTCGAAAAGAAAGTCAAAGCCCTTGAAAACAACTCCGTCACGATGCAGGAAGACTACGAAACACTCATGCAAATCATGAACCGGGCCAGAAAGCTTGTCGTATTCGATGAAGACGAATCAAAAGCACCGAGGTTCAAGATGGATCGAAACGGAAATCTCGAAAAAGTAGCTGAATAATGGTATTCCCAACCAGTGCGCCTGTGGGCGTGCTGGTTTTTTGCGTGGGGTGGGATGTCGGGATAAAAAAAGCCGGCCTCCCATTTCCATAGAAGTCCAGCTCTCCCCATTACCCCAACACCTTCTCATTCCGATCCAAGACCCTCTGATAATACATCTCGTACATCCCATACTCTTCCCCCTGGAGGGCACTGCTGTAAAATTCGCCGCTGAATCCTTTCAACGACTGCAGGAAGCGGAGCATCACATCTTGAATCGATAATTCGACGCCCAAGAGCTCCGATAAAGAAGCCATCACCTCAGGGTCAATCGTCGGGAACGTAAACTTCGACGTTCCATCCTTCAGTCCGGTCTCATAAAAACGCTGGATCAGCTTCGCCCGCTCAGAACCGCTCCCACTGACGCAAAGATACACCTGAACAGCTACCCCGTTGCGGATCCTCCGCTGAGAGATTCCTGCAAACTTCTGATCATTGATGCTGAGATCATAACTGCCGGGACAATACGATTGTGTGATCTCCTTCGCTTCAATTTCCACTTCAAACTCCTTGAACATATCCTTTACCAGCAGCCACATAGCGTCGTAGCCACGGTTAATGTCGATGCCTTTTTCAGAATCAGGGAAAACCAATGAGAGATTCAGTACACCCTCATCCAATACGACCGCAAGGCCCCCGGAGTTTCGTACAATATATCGATAGCCTTCTTCTTCCAGCACCTCCAAGGCATCCGAAAGAAACGGCAGCTTTGTATCTTGAATACCTAATACAACCGTTTGGTGATGGACCCATGAGCGTGCTGTCGGATCAGACTGACCTGCTCCGATCACCGTGCACAATGTATCGTCCATGGCAAATGACTGCAGGGCTCCGAACATCGGTCCCAAACTTGATTGATCGATCACTCTCCATCGATCTTGACGGAGCAGTGCATATGCTTTTTCCTTATCCATAACGCTTCTCCTTCACTTACAACATGCGAGCTCATTATATCACATAATGGTAGGATTTCTGAAAAGGGGTTGGACAATCTTATGGCACAAAAAAACCGAACCCCCTAAAGGATCCGGTTTCCCGATACATCTATCTCCTTACAGCGCCTGAGCAGCCGTAATCAATGCAAGCTTATACACATCTTCCTCGTTACAGCCACGGGAAAGATCGTTCACAGGGGCGTTCAGTCCTTGAAGGATCGGGCCAACTGCTTCGAAGTTACCTAAACGTTGAGCGATTTTGTACCCGATGTTTCCTGCTTCAAGGCTTGGGAATACGAATACGTTGGCATTCCCTTGGATGTCGGCACCTGGTGCTTTCTTTTCGGCTACGGATGGAACGAAGGCAGCGTCGAATTGGAATTCACCGTCGACAGTCAGTTCCGGTGCTTTTTCTTTCGCAAGAGAAACGGCCTCTACCACTTTTTCCGTTTCAGGGGATTTAGCCGATCCTTTTGTCGAGAAGCTCAGCATCGCAACGCGTGGATCGATGTCGAACATATCAGCTGTCTTCGCACTTTCGATGGCGATTTCAGCTAGATCCTGGCTGTCAGGTGTGATATTGATCGCACAGTCAGCGAATACATACTTCTCGTCTTCACGTACCATAATGAAGACACCGGATGTCTTACGGACGCCTTCTTTTGTTTTGATGATCTGCAGGGCAGGGCGAACCGTATCAGCCGTTGAGTGTGCTGCGCCGCTTACAAGTCCGTGAGCCTGGCCGGTGTAAACGAGCATCGTACCGAAGTAGTTGCCGTCCAAGAGGATCTTCTTCGCATCTTCTTCAGTCGCTTTTCCTTTGCGGCGTTCCACAAATGCTTTCACAAGCTCGTCCATGCCAGCAAATGACGCAGGGTCGACAACGTCACAACCGTCAAGCTTCACACCCAGCTCATCCGCTTTGGCGTTCACTTCATCCACGTTTCCGACTACGATCGGTGTCAGGATGCCGTCAGCAGACAATCGGGATGCTGCTGTCAGAATGCGTTCGTCTGTCCCCTCAGGGAAAACGATCTTTAACTCTTTACCTTTTACTTTATCCGTTAATGTTGTAAATAAGTTGCTCAATAGAGGAACCTCCTTGATTTATACATATCCAATCTTAGAATACTCTTCTCATAGAGGAATTCAAGGAAAAGGAGAAATGATACCGGTTTCAACTTAAAAGTCTTTGTTTTCTAATAATTTTTACCCAATCCGTGAGTATCCTAAGCCTGTATGACAATCTACGAGGATAGTGTGTTCCATAAATCCCCCTGCTATCCACCATTTGTGCCATTTTAGCGACATTGGGTTTTGTATTCTTACTCTGGGGTGAAACTATGATATAGTAAAGTTGGAAAAAGTACTTTAAGGAGTGATTACGTTGGCAGAACCGGCACAAACATTAGATGGTTGGTATTCCCTGCATGATTTTCGCGCAATGGACTGGACTTCATGGAAGATGCTTCCGAGTGAAGAAAGAGCCTCGGCGATTTCAGAATTCCACCGTTTCCTAGATCGATTGAACAGCACTCAGGATGCAAAAGAAGGAAGTCACGCCCTTTACACGATTGTTGGGCAGAAAGCGGACTTCATGCTGATGATCCTTCGTCCGACAATGGAAGAATTAAATGAGTTGGAAAATGAATTCAACAAGCTGAAAATCGCTGAGTTCACCATCCCGACATTCTCATATGTTTCTGTAGTGGAACTTGGTAACTATATGCCTTCAGAAGGCGACCCTTACGAGAATCCTTACGTACAGGAACGTATCTACCCGATTCTTCCGAAAGCGAATCATGTCTGCTTCTACCCGATGGACAAGCGTCGTCAGGGGAATGATAACTGGTACATGCTGCCGATGGAAGAGCGTCGTGACATGATGAGAAGTCATGGTATGATCGGCCGCCAATACGCAGGCAAAGTGAAACAGATCATTACGGGTTCTGTTGGTTTCGATGATTACGAATGGGGTGTCACCCTATTCGCCGATGACGTGCTTCAGTTCAAAAAGCTTGTATACGAAATGCGTTTTGACGAAGTAAGCGCCCGCTTCGGTGAATTCGGTGCCTTCTACGTAGGAAACCTATTAAAAGAAGAAGCTATCTCAAAATTCCTTCACGTGAACTAAATAATCGACAAACGACAAGTCCCTGTGGCTTGTCGTTTTTTTATGAGGTCACTCAATAAAACAAATGAATAAATATTTCTCCCCCCACATAGACATGAAATAGTGAGACATAGCATCTCCTAAAGTGAGGTGGGAAGATGGCTGTTATTCCTTATAACGAGAAGGAAGTGAAGCTCCTGGCTCGATTGATGAGGGCTGAGGCCGAGGGTGAAGGACAGCAGGGAATGCTGATGGTAGGGAACGTCGGGGTGAACCGGGTTCGATCCGATTGCCTTGACTTCAAGAAACTGGCGAATCTTCAGGACATGGTGTTTCAAAGCCCTGGTGGATTCGAGGCCACCCAGAAGAGCTACTTTTATCAGCGGGCACGGCAGAAAGAGATCGATTTGGCGCGGAAGACCATTAAAGGCGGCAGATATCACCCTGCATCTTACTCCCTTTGGTTCTTTAAGCCCGCCGGGAATTGCCCTGCCGAGTGGTATAACCAGTCCAATGCGGGGCGATTCAAATCCCACTGTTTCTATCAACCCACTCAAGGTGATTGTCCGAAAGTATATTAATCTTACTTAAAGGAGGTATTCGGTTTGGCGAACCAACAATCAAACCCGTATCAGGGGTATAATCAATCTGCTTATAATCCTTATGGTCAGTATTACGGTGGTGGGCAAGGTCAGGGACAATACTATCCCCAGCAGCAAGGTCAAGGTGGTGGAGGGTATCAGATTCCTTCCCCTACGAATGCCCCGGCGCCTTCTCAAAATGTTCCGGGAATGCTTCCGATTGAAGAGTCGTATATCGAGAATATTCTCAGGTTGAATAAAGGAAAAGTCGCAACGGTTTATACGACGTTTGAAAACAATAAGGAATGGAATGCGAAGGTGTTCAAGGGGATCATTGAAGCCGCCGGCCGGGATCACCTTATCCTGAGCGACCCGCAAACCGGTACACGGTACCTCATTCCGATGATTTATCTTGATTACATCACATTTGATGAAGAAATCGAGTATGAATATCCATACGGTGCGGGAGGCTCCATGCAAAGCTATTCCCAACGCTAAAAAAATACCCTGTCAGGAAATCCTCTTCCTGACAGGGTATCTTTTTTGTTTATAACGTTTTCGCTGCGAATACGATCAAGAGTACCCAGGCGACGAGGAAGCTGACTCCTCCAAGCGGGGTGATCGCCCCAAGGATCTTCACTCCTGAGATGCTCAGTACATAAAGGCTTCCAGAGAAAAGAATCGTTCCAATCAGCATCAGCCAGCCTGACCAGGAAAGCAGCGATGTCGGCGTGACATTCCCCATCAGCACTCCGACGATGATGATCCCGATCGCATGGAACATTTGATAAAGGACCCCTGTATTCCACGTATCAATGTACTTCTGTGAAATCTTCCCTTCCAATGCGTGGGCACCGAAAGCTCCAAGTGCCACGGATAAAAAGGCGTTGATGGCACCGATAATGATAAATGTTTTCATGTTTATCCTCCTAGGTTAAAAGTCAAATAACGAATTGCCATTGGCTCCGTCATCCGTTTCGAGAGGCTCTTCCTTCTGAATGGAAACGGGCTTCTGAACCGGCTGTGATTCCTGGAAATACGGCATGGTTTGCTGAGGTTGGGAAAACGTGCTTTGAGCGGATGCCCCGTTGTTCTCCTCCAGCAATACTTCACATAGTGCTTTTATTGAATAAACATGCTCACGGATCTGCTGGGACTTTTCAGCAGACTTCGCTTTACCGAGTTCATGTTCGATTTTCTTGATTAATGATTGATGTGGGATATTCACATTGATTACTCCTTCCACAAGGTCTCCAGTATGTACGTCTTTATCCTAATTCTTATTGAAGGATTTCGCAAATATCATCTTTGTTTTGCCTTGAATTTCATGCATGGACTCCCGGAGGATTGAAAAACCACAAGGGAAGGCATCGCCTTTGTCTTAAATCCGTAGCCCTTACATCCCCGCGGATGAGCCTGCTCCCATGTGGTATAAAAATACTGACATTGAAAACAGTTAATCCTTTCTTCCTTTTTCACAAAGCTTCCTCCTTCACTGTTTCACGTGAAACATTGCTACTCTATACACCAGTCGATCGCTTCCATTCCCTGTTCACGAAGATACCCGTTCGTCTTTGAATACGGTCTGCTTCCAAAGAAACCGCGGTGGGCCGATAACGGGCTTGGATGGGGAGCCGTGACGATGTAGTGCCTGGAAGAATCAATTAACGACTGCTTTGCCTGGGCAGGCTTCCCCCACAGCAAAAACACCACCGGCTTCTCCCGTTCATTCAATAAGGAAATGACTCGATCGGTGAATCGTTCCCACCCCTTCCCTCGATGGGAATGGGCTTGGCCGTCCCCGACGGTAAGCACGGTATTTAAAAGGAGGACACCCTGTTCAGCCCATTTCACCAATGAGCCATGTTCGGGAATCGGACATCCCACGTCATCGTGAAGCTCTTTGTACATATTTCGCAGGGAGGGAGGGATTTTCACCCCTTTTTTCACTGAAAAGCTCAACCCCTCTGCCTGATTTGCTCCATGATAAGGATCCTGCCCCAATAAGACAACTTTTACGTCCTTATAGGCTGTATAGTGAAAAGCATTAAAAATATCGTGCATGGGTGGATGAGTGACGTTCGTTTGATACTCGCCTTTCAGCCATTCCCGTAAATCCCGGTAGTACTCCTTCTGAAGTTCATCTTCCAGAACGTGTGCCCAATCATTTTGAAAAATCGCCGACACTCCAAGACACCCTTTCTAGTTTTGAAATTCAATCGTCACATCGTACCCTAATTGCTCAAAGAATCCCTTCAATGACTTTTCAGCATTTTTTTCAGCCGCTGAAAGGATCCCCTGATCGATCGCTTCCTGACTGATTTGATCCTTCGCCACTTCCGCAAGGGCAAACCCTTCATTCCAATCCACATCATTCCGGAAGATCCCTTCTACGGAGAAAGTTTTAATATTGTCCGTATCGATCGACGGTTCCTGAAGGATTTCAGCGCGGGGAAGTGTTAATTGAATTTCTTTCTTCTCTTCATCTACTACTATATCCTTCTCATCAATTCCTTGTAAATCGACCCCTGCAAGAACAGTCCCGGGCACCACCATCAGAAGCTTCCGTTTCGTACCCGGGAGGTCCGCATTGATTTCTTTCCCGAATAATTGATTATCTTCCTGCTCGATCACAGCTTTCACAAATCCTTGAGCCGTAGCCAGTGAACTCATCTCTTGAATCCGTTCTACAAATGAACCCTTTTCTTCTGTAAAAGTAGAGCCCGATAATAAGGAATAGATCCCTATCGCTGCTCCTCCCACCACCAGCAAGAACACCAATAGAAAGAGTACAACTCTCCTTTTCCAAAAAGTCAGGAGTGTGTTGGTCAATCCCCGACGCCTGCTGCTTCTATTTTCAATGGCCAAAGAGGCACCTGTTTGTCTTTCAGTCGCCTTCAAATCCGCCAAAATCTCTTCCATTTCTTGTATTTTCTTATATTGACTTGTCAAATCCTTCACCTTCCTCTCTTCTATTATAGGAAATAATGTAGAATCTTGGAAACAATTATTCTACTTCTATATTTTGGAAAGTTTGAAGTTAATCCTACCGGGAAAAGAAGGGACAAGACATAAAAACACGGAGGTAATGATCATGTACAAGGTTCAAACAGTTGAAAATGCAGTAGAAGCTAAAAAGGAAATTGACATGTTCACCAGTGAAGGCTATACGAAAGATGATATTTACGTATTCGCTCATGACAAGCATCGCTCTAAACACATCACCGAGGCAACAAATACGGAATCAACCGGTATCAAGGAGCAGGGAATCCTGGAATCCATGGGGAATATGTTCAACAGCCGCGGAGATGAACTGCGTTCGAAAATGAAGTCCGTAGGGATGAATCAGGCAGAAGCCGATGCTTATGAGGAAGAACTTGATAAAGGCAAGCTTGTCATCGTGGCTTCCAAGGAAGCAACGAATAATAATGCGAAACCTTTCTAAGTTGGCCTGACAGCTACCGTAAAGACGTCGATGGATTTTCATCCGGCGTCTTTTTTGTCGTCATCCATAGTCAAAAGGATTTGTATTTAACCGTCCGATATTATATTCTTTAGTCAGACTTTTACAATGAAACGAAATCACAGGAGGAATGCAGCCATGAAAAAAACACTTACAATTGCCGGATCCGACACAAGCGGAGGCGCCGGGATCCAAGCCGACCTTAAAACGTTCCAGGAGCACGGCGTATATGGTATGACAGCTCTCACGACCGTTGTGACCATGGACCCGAACAATCACTGGCACCACAACGTCCATCCATTGTCCATCGATACACTGGAAGCACAATTGGAAACGGTCCTGTCTGTCGGAGTGGATGCCATGAAGACAGGTATGCTCGGTACCGTTGAGATCATCGAACTGGCAGCGAAAAAAATCGATGCATTCGGATTAAATAAAGTGGTCATTGACCCCGTCATGGTATGTAAAGGCGAGGATGAAGTCCTCCACCCTGAAACCACTGACGCCATGAGGGAACATCTCTTGCAGCGTGCGACCGTTGTAACGCCTAACCTGTTTGAAGCTGGTCAGCTTGCTCAGACGGGTCCGATCAAAACAATTGATGAAATGAAAGAAGCAGCCAAGAAGATTCACGACCTGGGAGCGAAAAACGTTGTCATCAAAGGCGGAAAGCAATTAAAGCACGATAAAGCACTGGATCTATTCTTTGACGGGAATGAATTCACCCTGCTTGAAGAAGAAAAAGTGGAAACGACGTATAACCACGGGGCTGGATGCACGTTCGCAGCAGCCATCACCGCAAACCTTGCCAATGGACAAGACGTGAAGGAAGCCGTCACAAACGCCAAAACATTCGTCACAGCCGCCATCAAACACGGCTTCAAACTGAACGAATACGTTGGACCCGTCATGCACGGAGCCTACAACCGCTTCAATAAATAATTCTTTCCCGGCCAGGTGCCAGGCACGAATCAACCCTTTCGTGCCTGGCACTTTTTTTGAGGGACGGACCTCTATTGTCACGAATCCCCCCTGCTCCTCAATCATACTTTTCGCAATCACTCATGAATTTTAGTAAGATAGTACATAATGGTTATGAGTCTTTTCTGTATTTAAGGAGGAAAAAGAATGGAACCGATCAAGATTGCCGATGTGCAGGGAATCATCACCCAGCTTGCCCGTCAGGACGTTTATATACATTTAGAAACCACCAATGGAGCCTATGCTTCACACTTCAATGAAGGCTTCTTCTCCGCGGGAGCCTATATACGCAACGCAAAAGTGAACTATGAGCACGGAAAAATCATCGGGGACGGACCTTACCGTGTCGGCCTGAAAATCGAACTCGGCTGGATCTATGCCGAGGGCCTGACTCATTATGAATTCGATGAACAGGGGCGCCTCCTGCTTGCTGGACATGGCGGGGACGGGAAACTCGCCGTTGCCCTTGAAATCAGTCCGACACCTTTCAATTAAACTACTTGAACTTTATATATAAAGGAGAGGTCAAAATGGAAAAAGAAAGACAGGTACTGGTCATCTTCCCTCACCCGGATGATGAAGCATTTGGTGTATCAGGGACCATTTCCACCCACGTGAACAACGGAACTCCCGTCACCTATGCATGCCTCACATTAGGGGAAATGGGAAGGAACTTAGGGAACCCGCCATTCGCGACACGGGAATCCCTTCCTTTAATCCGGAAAAAAGAGCTGCAAAAAGCGGCTGATGTGATGGGGATACAGGATCTTCGCATGATGGGTTACCGTGATAAGACCCTTGAGTTTGAAAATGATGAAAAGCTTTCAAACATGGTGACGGAGCTGATTGAGGAATTAAATCCGTCCCTCATTATCACGTTCTACCCGGACTACTCCGTCCACCCCGATCATGAAGCAACCGCAAGAGCCGTCGTGCGTGCCGTCAGACGCCTTCCGAAAGAATCAAGACCGAAGCTTCACTGCCTGGCATTCTCTAAGAATTGCGAAGAAGAATTAGGCAAACCCGATATCTTTGTTGATATCACACCTGTGAAAGACCAAAAAATCGGTGCTATGAAGGCCCATATCTCCCAAACGGCCTGGATGCTGAAAGATCTTGAAAAAGGGATCCAGCAAAATGACCCTGAATCATTGAAATGGGTCACCGTTGAACGATTCTGGAGCTATCAATGGGAAAATGACAACGTAAAATAATGAGGTAAGAAGAGTCTGGGCCGTTGCTCAGGCTCTTTTTTTCATGCGGAATTCTTCTACTTCTAAAGAGTAAGAATATAATAGTGAGTGATTACTCACTTTACAAATCTTCTCACAACCTTTATATTATAAGTGAGTAATCACTCACTATTTTCTTTGAAAGGTGTGATTCACATGGACTCCATTATCCAATTACGTGACTTGTCAAAATCATTTGGCTCACAGAACGTATTACAAACAATCAATCTCAACATTCCTAAAGGCCAAATCTATGGATTATTGGGCCCGTCAGGTTCAGGGAAAACGACGATCATCAAGCTCATGATCGGACTTGAAACGCCCTCATCCGGAACGGTGACCTTCAAAGGAAACAAGCTAAAGGCAGGCGACCTTTACCCGACCATCGGATATATGGCTCAATCCGATGCCCTGTACGATGAACTGACGGCTAAAGAAAACCTATCCTTCATGGCCTCCCTGTATGGATTAAAGAAAAACGAACGAAAAGCGCAAATCGAAAAAGTGATGAACACCGTTGATCTACTTGAACACCTGAACAAGCCGGTCCATCAGTATTCAGGCGGGATGAAGCGAAGACTCTCCCTCGCCATCGCCCTTCTTCATGACCCTGAAGTCCTGTTCCTTGATGAACCGACCGTCGGGATCGATCCCGTCCTGCGAAAAGAGATCTGGGACAGCTTCCACCGGCTGAAAGAAGAAGGCAGGACTCTGATCATTACGACTCATGTCATGGATGAAGCAGAAAGGTGTGATGTACTCGGTCTCCTCCAGCATGGAGAAATCATTTCAAGCGACACGCCTGCCGGGATTAAAGAAACGTACGGAGTCACTTCAATTGAGGATGTCTTTTTGAAAAATGGAGGTGTTTCCGTTGAGAATTAGAGGATTTGTCATCCGTATCCTTCAGCAGCTACTCAGGGATAAACGCACATTGGCCTTGATGTTCCTGGCCCCGCTCCTAATCCTCAGCATGCTGTCCCTTGTTTTTGACACGGAGGATTATGACGCAAAGGTCGCCATTGTGGATCTGCCGCAACAACTGGAAGCGAAAGTTGATACAGAGGATTTTCAAGTCTATTCAAATCCCGATGAAGCATTGAAGGACATTAAAAGCGGCGAATTGGATGGCTATATTTCATTTGAGGCCCCCACTTCACCATCCATTGTCATCGAAGGCAGCGATCCCACAGTCAATGGGGCCGTCATGAAAAAAATCCAGACCCTCTTCCCATCTCCTTCACAAAACATGACCGATGAAGTGAAGTATGTGCACGGGAGTAAGGATATGGGGATGTTTGACTCCTTTGGACCCGTCCTCCTTGGATTTTTCGTCTTCTTCTTCGTCTTTTTAATCAGTGGAGTCTCCTTTTTAAGAGAGAGAACGACGGGGACTCTTGAGCGGCTGCTTGCTTCTCCCATTAAAATTTGGGAAATGGTCGTCAGTTACGTCATCGGCTTCGGGATCGTGACGCTCCTTCAGGCATCCTTGATTTCGTGGTATTCGATTTATATCCTGGACATGATGATGAAAGGCAGTTTTTTCAACGTATTGATCATCATCGTCTCCTTATCGTTCACCGCTCTTACTCTCGGAATATTGCTGTCTGCTTTTGCTAAAAATGAATTACAGATGATGCAGTTCATTCCAATCGTCGTGGTTCCCCAAATCTTCTTCTCGGGATTATTCAATTTAGATACCATCTCCGAGTGGCTGAGCTGGATTGGACCGTTCACCCCGCTTTATTATGCTGCCGATGCCTTAAGGGACGTCATGATACGCGGCTATGCATTCGGGGATTTACTCTTTAATCTCTCCGTACTGATCGGTTTTTCTTTACTCTTTATCGTCCTGAATGTTGCAGCCCTCCGAAAATACCGTAAAATATAGGGTAGGAATGAACGACAAGTTAGGGGTTTAAAAATGTCTGAAGAAAAAAATATATTCAAACAGTTATTCGATGAAGAAGAATCACTGACAGAAAAACAACAGAAAATCGTGGAGGCCGCCATCGAAATGTTCGCCGAAAAAGGCTACGCCTCCACTTCCACTAGTCAAATCGCCAAAAAGGCAGGCGTCGCAGAAGGAACCATCTTCCGGCATTACAAAACAAAGAAGGATCTGCTTCTTTCGATTGTCTCCCCTACGATGGCCAAACTGATCGCTCCCTTTGTGATCCGGGATCTCAATAAAGTGCTTGATGCCAAATATGACCGGTACGAAGATTTCCTGAAAGCGATGATCTTGAATCGCCAGGAGTTCCTGAAAGAGAATATGACCGCTTTTAAAATATTGATACAGGAAATCCCTTTTCATCCCGAATTGAAAGAACAGTTCAGAGAGCATATCGCTGAAAAGGTATTCGAGAAATTCGTCCGCCTCGTTGATCATTATAAAGAGAAGGGGCAGATTATCGACCTGCCATCACCTGCTGTCGTGCGATTTTCAGCTACCAGCATCTTCGGCCTGCTTATCGTTCGGTACCTCTTCCTTCCTGAAGCAGATTGGAATGATGAAAAAGAGATCGAAATGACCGTGCAAATGATTGTAAACGGGATCGGGAAGGGTTAAAACATGTGAAAGGACTCCAAAGCGGGGTCCTTTTTTTGTTGCAGGTGGAATCCTGAAGCGTTTATTTTCAATTCCACTACTTTTATTTTCAAAAACGGGATTTTATTTTCAAAACGGCCCCCTTCCGTTTCCCGCCTCCCCCCATCGGGTAAAAACGTACTATACATCACAAGGAGGTAATAGAATGAGTTTCCTTTTCCATGAAAGCACGTTGAAAGATCAGCATGTCCTCATCACCGGTGCGACTGGCGGCATTGGATATGAAACGGCGAAGGCAGCCGTTCAAGCGGGTGCCAGGGTGACGATTACTGGGAGGAATGAAGAAAAGCTGAATGAGCTGAAAGCAGACTGCCAGGATCCGGACAGGGTCTTCCTCTATAAAGCGGATCTGACGAGTACTGAAGACCGCGAACAGCTTCTGTCTGCGGCAAGAGATCAGCATGGGCCCATCACTGGTCTCGTGAATTCAGCCGGGATAGGCGGCGGTGACATGGTGGAGAAATTATCCGAAGACGACTTGCGAAAAATCATGGAGCTGAACTATTTCTCGCTTGTCCAGCTTTCCCAGGTCGTCTATAACCAAATGAAGGGCGTAGAAAAAGGAGCGATCGTCAACATCTCTTCCCTTTCCGGACTGAGGGGCACCCACGGAAACAGTGCGTACAGTGCATCGAAGTTTGCAGTGACAGGGTTCACACAGGCCTTTGCCCATGAAGCGATCGAGCACCATATCAGAGTGAACGCCATTTGCCCCGGATATGTCGATACAGAGATGGGCCGAAACGCCATTCAGTCAAAAGGGGAACGGGAAGGGAGAAGCTACGAGAAACAACTGGAAATCGCGAAGGACAGCATTCCTTCAGGAAGATTAACCTCACCTGTTGAGGTCGCAAACACCATCGTTTATCTATTAAGTGATGCTGCAGAAAACATTGTCGGGGAATCCGTCAAAATTTCAGGAGGCAGCGTCATGCGCTGATCTCATGAAGAAACGGGCAGGGGTTGTTCACCCTTGCCCGTTCCCACTTTTTAGCTGCCCTCTTGAATTTTCTTCTTGATTTCATCAATATATTTTTTCTTTTCTTTTTCATTGGTGAGCTGGTCACTGTTTTTATCCTGGAGGTATTTCTGAAGAGCCTTTTCAATCTCTTCATGTGACGCGTCTTCCGCTATGACTCCGGTCTTCTTTAACATCTCTATGATCTTTTCATCGTTGGCCAGAACGTCCATCTTGCTCGCAGGCTGATCCGTTTCGGCAGCAGGTACATCCGAATTGACTTCAGTAGAATCCTGATCTTTCTTCCCATCATCCGCAGCACATCCACCCAGCAACAAACCTGCCAAAAGAAAGACGAACATCCATTTACCACTCATCCCATCACTTCCCTTTCATAGAGAATGAACCTTGTATACTATATTATATAAACTACCCTTCAACCCCTTTATAAAATCATAAATCGTTCTAATATGTGGATAATAAGGGAAAATTAGTGCATTCATCACTTACTTGATTCTGTAATATATGGTTTAATAGATAGTACTATGGATCGATTAAAGAGAAGAAGGTTGTGGAAATGGGTCCCTTCCGCTTCTTTATAGAGTAAAAGCAGAGAGAATTTTTCTCCTCTTTTTTTTACTTCAAAATCGAACATATGTTCTATTGGTGGTGAAAAAAATGGATCCATTAGTGAGTGAATTTTATCGTCATTATCCTCATCTTCAATACAATAAAGCCGTTGAGTCCTTTATCAGTCAAACGGAGAACCGGAAGCTAGTCGAAGATTTTTTACGTCACCCCAGTGCAAGTAAGGAAGAACGTTTAAACGAAGCGTTTAAGGCCTATTATTTTGATATCCGATTTACCTCTTACGTCAGTTCATCCCTTTATTTTCACAGTGTGAACTTTGATAAAAAGATAAGAAAATATAGCGAACGGCATCCTCTTACCCTGGATGACCGTGTGGGTGAAGATGGCGGATCATATGTCGAACTTGTTCCGGATCCGGCCTCGGAAATTGCACCTTTCACCAATTATTCGACATTAATGGAATGCCTGGAGAGCGAGGAACTCCTGAAGGCCTATAAAACGTTGACCGACAAACAGAAGCATGTCCTTGATTTAGCCTATGTACAGGAACGATCTGATACAGAGATTGCAAGAATGCAGGGCGTATCCCAACAGACAATCTCGAAAACCCATCGAAAAGCGTTACACAAATTAAAATCCATTTTAGAAAAAGGAGAATCATAAATTATGGGAATTTTATACGATCTAGTCAAAGAAGCGAAGGGCAACACGGAATATGAAACGAAGATCATCCGCAGGTTCGAACCGAAAATCAGGAAATCACTGTACCTGACCCGACTCGAAAACAGGGACGACCTCGAGCAGGAATTAAAAATCAAATTGATCAGGTATGTCAGGGACTATTCATTGGACAATGTACCTGGTTTATTTGACGAAAAGAAGCAGTAAAACATTCCATTTATTTCAAGCGTATAGGACAATCTTGAATCCGGGAAGCCTTAGAATAAGGAGGCGATGTATACAATGAATACATTCGAAGTATTATCTCTGATGCTTAGTTTTGGGATGTTCGTAATTGCGATTCTGAAAGCCAATGATGAAAATAAACATTCTTGAGCACGCTTTAGAGCGTGTTTTTTTTTTGCAAAAAAACCTCCCCAATACAAAGGGAGGTTTCCGTCACTCTATTCTTCTTTCATCACTGACTTCAAATCCACCTCATACAGCTTATCGTCGTTCTCACGGGGGATTCCCCGTCCATCTGTGTTGTTGGAGACAAAATAAAGGGTGTCCCCTTCCACCAGCACGTCCCTGACACGCCCAAATCCAGTGAGAAGATCGGTGACTTCCCCCGTTTCCGTATCAAATCTCTTTACGCTTTGACCAGCGAGAGCTGCAAACACAACATCTCCATTCCAGAAGTCTGTTCCTGAAGGGGCCCATGAAGGTTCGCCGGAGTGTGCCAGCGGGGAAATCATGGACTCTTCCTTTTCATCTCCTGTGATCTTCGGCCAGCCGTAATTGTTTCCGGCTTTGATCAAGTTGACTTCATCATATCCATTCGGGCCATGTTCCGTTTCATAAAGTTCACCATCCCCATTCCATGCGAGACCTTGGGGATTCCGGTGGCCGTAGCTGTAAACAGGTGAATCTTTAAATGGGTTATCGGACGGGATTCCTCCATCCAAGTCCATGCGAAGAATTTTCCCTCCAAGGAAGGATAGATCTTGAGCATGATCCTGCCTGGTGGCATCCCCGGTGGTAATGTAGAGTTTGTGATCGGGACCGATTTCAAGCCTGCCACCTTGATGATACTGACCGCTTGGAATCCGGTCCAACAGGACTTTTTCCTCGGTCCATTCGTTTGCAGTCCGCTTCAGGGTTACGACCCGATTGTAGTTGGCATCTGAATCCCCATACGTATAATAGACAAAGGCCTGCTTATTCGTTTCGAAATCCGGGTGAAGCACAAAGCCTAACAGTCCCGCTTCAGGTCGATCCGATAGTGGCTTTGAAAGCCTGGTCTTGACCACGGATTTCTTCCCATCCTTCATCTCAACGATTCCACCTGTCCGCTGTGTGATATAGAATACATCGTCCTGCTTCTGGATGGACCAGGGAATGGAAAGATCCTGCGCCACCACCTTACTCTCGACACTCGGTCTCGTGACGGATTCACTTTCTTCCTGCTGCACATCTGGCTGTCCGAACGAACACGCACCTAGTAGTATACCCTGACTTATGACCAACACGAGCCAACCCATTTTGATTTTCATCCCTACCAGCTCCCCTTATTCACTCTTTTTAACCAGTATGGACAACAGAAGAGGTTCTCATTACTTTGCCGGTTGTTGGATGACTTCCTGGATCGCTTTGGCCACACCATCTTCCTTATTGGTTGCCGTGATGAATGGACAGAAGTCCTTGATCTGATCCAAGGCGTTCCCCATGGCTACAGGCCTACCGACTACTTTCATCATGGACAGGTCGTTCAAATTATCCCCCATGGCCATGGCATTTTCAGGGGACAGCCCTTTGTCCTTCAGCAGTTTCTCAAGAGCAACACCTTTTTGTGCCTCAAGACTGTTCACTTCAATATTCTCTTTACCAGATGAGCTGATGGCGATGCCTGTAAGGGCACTTAATTTCTCGTTCGCTTCCTGCAGCTGCTTCTCATCAAAGGAGAATACAAGGAATTTGTATACAAGCTGATTGTCATCCTCGAACAGGACCCCGTAATCTTCCACCAATCTGATATGCCCTTTTTCAAAGCGTTCCCTGGCAGCTTGTCTCACTTGTTCTTCAGACACGCCGGGATTGGCCGTTGTGAAAATGTTGACGATCAATTCAACTCCCATTTCATAGTTTTCCGTATACGTTCCCTGATCGGTATAGATTTCAAAATAAATGCCGGTTTCATTCAAGACAGCAGCAATCTCTCTTGCGCGTGTTGATTCAATCCCTGCCTGATAGATAATCTCGCCTTGTTTATTCCGCACTTCTGCTCCATTGGCACAGACGATATCGCATGAGATGTCTGCCTCCTGTATAACGTAACGGGCTTCCTCATATGACCTGCCTGTGGCAACCACTACTTCGATTCCCTGCTCCTGTGCGTCCAGGATAGCCTGTTTATTCGCTTCACTGATTTCCTGATTTTCATTTAATAGCGTTCCGTCCATATCTGTAGCAATGAATGTAATCATTTGTAAACACCTTCCTGTTGTTGAATATTCTTAATTTAGCCATTGTATCATGAATTATTTATTCACTTATAGTAATGGACGTTCAAAATCTAGATTCTGTCAATTATCAGGAATTGAAAGGGTTTTCATTCATCACTATAGAAGAATAGTATGGAGGTATATTTTTATAAGGGGGATGAAGATGAAAGGACTTATTTCATTATCTAACAAAATCATGCAGCGTTATTTGCCGGATCCATTTTTATTCGTGGTCATTTTAACGTTGGCCGTATTCGGTCTTGGGCTCATTTTCACTGAAAGTTCGAGCCTTGAGATGGTCCAGTATTGGGGGGATGGATTCTGGAGCCTGCTCGCCTTTTCCATGCAGATGGTACTTGTCCTTGTGACAGGGTATGTCCTTGCCAGCAGTCCATTGTTTAAACGTTTCCTCGGATTTCTTGCTTCGTTCGCCAAATCTCCCGGCTCTGCCATTGTGATCGTGACCGTCGTTTCCATGATTGCAAGCTGGATCAACTGGGGGTTCGGACTGGTCATCGGGGCTTTGTTTGCAAAAGAACTGGCCAAACGGGTGAAGGGCGTCGATTACCGCTTGCTCATTGCCAGTGCCTACTCTGGATTTGTGGTCTGGCATGCAGGATTCTCCGGGTCGATCCCGTTATCGATTGCGACTGACGGTCATCCGTTCCAGGATTTGATCGGGGTCATCTCGACCAATGAAACCATCTTTGCAACATCCACTCTCATCATCGTGGCCGCATTATTCATCGTCCTACCCATAACCAACAGGATGTTAATGCCAGCGAAAGATGAGACGATTACGGTTGATCCTGAACTCTTCAATGAGACAGCTGCCACCCTTGAAAAAGAGGCGATGACTCCTGCCGATAAGCTTGAGAACAGTATGATCTTATCGATTATCGTGGCGGTGCTCGGGATTGTGTTCTTATTCTCGTACTTTATAAAAAATGGTTTCGCACTCAATTTAGATATCGTCAACTTTCTTTTTCTATTTCTGGGCATCCTCTTTCATGGTACGCCGAAGCGCTTCCTTGCCGCCGTACAGGAGGCCATTAAGGGGGCAAGCGGGATTGTCATCCAGTTCCCTTTCTACGCGGGGATCATGGGGATGATGACGGCATCCGGTCTCGCTGTCGTCATGAGTGAAGCTTTCGTATCGATATCAAATGATGTGACGTTTTACTTCTTTGCCTTCCTGAGCGCGGGGATTGTCAACTTCTTCGTTCCGTCCGGTGGAGGACAGTGGGCAGTTCAGGCTCCAATCATGCTCGATGCCGCTCAAACCCTCGATGCATCTGTGGCCAAGACCGCCATGGCCGTTGCTTGGGGGGATGCCTGGACCAATTTGATCCAGCCATTCTGGGCTTTACCTGCTTTAGCCATCGCGGGACTGAAGGCAAAGGATATTATGGGATATTGTGTGATCATCCTTGTCATCAGTGGAGTCGTCATTTCACTGGGGTTACTATTTTTATAACAGAAAAAGCGAAAGCATCATTCTCGTTGATGGTGCTTTTTTTCTTGGATCAATAAAAAGGCCAGCCTCCCTGAGAGACCAGCCGTTATGTATGGACGTTCTTTATCTATTATATTCGCATGTCTTCTAGCGTACGCTTTCCCTTCTTTCCATCTCCCCTTCTAGCATCTCAATAAACTCTTCTTCCAACCCTTCTTCCTGCGCCAGTTGATACACATTGGTCAATTGCTCTTCAGTAAGTTTTGTTAAAGATGTCATCGATTACAACTCCTGACTATCTAAGGTATGAATTCTTTATACCCACTTAAATAAAGGATAAACCTCTATTTTCAAAATATAAAATCTTTTCTTAGTTCGAAATTCACCTTGTGTCCCTGTTATTATTGAAATTTTTAAAAATTTTAGTAAAATAAAAGATATACATAAAGATAGCGCTTTCTTTTTTGTAGCATTATATTTAATGATTAATTTTCTACTCTATGTTTGACCTATCCATCCTTCGGGAAAACCATCTGAGGAATACATACGTCTCCTTCCTGGAACTTTCTATGGACAAATTTATATGTATGCATTAGAATGAATAATGTTTCATTTTTCCGTTACTGTTACTACTACTTCTGAGGTGAATTTATGAATCAGCAACATCGCTTTACACTAACAAGTCATTTACGATTTATCATCCCTTCCTTATTGGGAGTTTTCTTATTTATGATACCGATTCCGGGGAAAGACGGGATTACGATACCGATCGCGGTCTTATCCGGACTTCTGCAGGACTGGATCGGCAGCTACGTACCTTCCATTATGACAGGCTTGATCATCCTGACGGTCATCGGGACGGTCATCACAAAGATCGCACACCCGGATTTCATTGTTAAATCACCGTTTTTTTCAAGTCTATTCGATGTTAGACCTGTATGGGCCGTTGTCAGAGTAGTCGGCGCCATATTTGCCGTCATGACTCTATTCAAACTGGGACCTGAATGGGTCTGGTCTGATGCAACAGGGGGACTTCTATTAAACGCCGACGGACTTCTCACCATTCTTTTTTCTGTGTTTCTTTTTGCAGGTCTTTTCCTGCCGCTATTATTGAATTTCGGACTACTGGAGTTGTTCGGGGCACTCTTAACGAAAATCATGCGTCCTGTATTCGGCCTTCCGGGTCGTTCTTCCATTGACTGCTTAGCGTCATGGTTAGGGGACGGTACGATCGGCGTATTATTGACAAGTAAGCAGTATGAAGATGGTTATTATACGAAGAAGGAAGCAGCGGTCATTGGGACAACCTTCTCAGTTGTATCCATCACCTTCTGTCTTGTCGTCATTTCACAGGTGAATCTTGGGGAATACTTCATTCCATTTTACCTGACCGTATCTGCCTCCGGACTCCTTGCAGCGATTATCCTGCCGAGGATCCCGCCTCTGTCCCGAAAACCTGACACGTATTTCAATGGTCAGGAAGGGAAGAACACGATGGAAGAGATTCCTGAAGGGTACAGCCGGGTCGGCTATGGATACGAGCAGGCTCTTGTACAAGCAAAGAACAACAACAGTGCATCGAAGTTCTTCTCAGATGGAATGAAAAACGTGTTGGACATGTGGATGGGGGTCGCTCCCATCGTCATGGCAATAGGGACAACAGCCCTGATTGTAGCCGAGAATACGAAGTTCTTCGAATACATCGGTATGCCGCTTATCCCGATCCTCGAGCTTCTGCAAATCCCGGAAGCTACGGAAGCATCACGCTCCATCCTTGTCGGGTTTGCTGACATGTTCCTGCCGGCCATCTTCGGATCCGGAATTGAAAGTGAGCTGACGCGCTTTGTCATCGCCTGCTTATCTGTCACTCAATTAATCTATATGTCTGAAGTTGGCGGACTGCTCCTTGGTTCCAAGATCCCGGTCGATTTCAAGGACCTGGTCATCATCTTCCTGCAGCGTACATTCTTGACGTTACTTGTGATTGTAGCGATTGCTCATATGATCTTTTAAAAATAGGAAACCCAGGTTCGGATTCGAACCTGGGTTTTTTGTTTTACTTATCCACTTTTCTTTCAACGTTCATGAACATTCCGCCTTTTGGCCTCAGGGTAATCAATGGGTGACATTCCACCCTATGGTCACTCGATAATGTGAAGTTGAACCTTTGAACATATAAGGCCGCAATCACCAATGCCTCCTGAAGGGCAAAGTGATTGCCGATGCACACTCTCGATCCCCCTCCAAAAGGGAAATATGCATACGGGGGAATGCTTTCTTTCCTGGTTTTATAAAAACGGTCAGGATCAAAGCTCAATGGATCCTGAAAGTACTTAGGATTCCGATGCATGATATAGGGAGAAATGAGGACATTTTCTCCTTTCTTTATGAAGTGGTCACCGATCTTCACGTCCCTTACAGAAGTCCTTCCAAACATCCAAACGGGTGGATATAGACGTAAGGTTTCCTCTAAAGCTTGGCGTGTATAAGGAAGGTTTGGGAGGTGCTCACTGCAAAGTTCTTCTTTCCCCACTACCCGATCGACTTCTTCATAGACAAGTTCTTTCACATGTTCGTTATTTTCCAACGCATAGAAGAACCAGGAAAGAAGATTGGCCGTTGTCTCATGGCCCGCCACAAAAATGGTCATCACTTCATCGATCAATTGATCTCTCTTCATATGATTGCCTTCATCATCCCTGGAATGGAGCAGGGCATGAAGGAGGTCCTCTTTTTCTTCAGACAGAATTTCTCTATGCTGGATGATTTCCTCTACGACTCTCTTAAGTTCTTCAATAGAGGCCTTATATTGCTTCAGCTCACGAAGCGGCCATGAGACAGGGGGCTTAAGGAAAGAGCGAATCCGCTTTGTCGCCATTTCCAGGATCTTTTCCAGGTGGACCCCTACTTTCTCATGCGCTTCGTGATCATTCATATTAAACATGGTCTTCGTTATGACCGCCAATGTCACTTGCATCATATCCTTGGATATATCCCTTAAGGTCCCCGTCTCCCAGCCTTCCATCGTGCCAGTGGCTGAACCAATCATTTCACTCACATACTTCTGGATATGGCGGGGGGTGAAATAAGGCTGCATAATTTTTCTCTGCTTTGTATGTAAGGGACACTCACTTGTGACAAGTCCTTCACCGATCAGGAGAGACAACTCTTTGAATTGGTTTGATTTTTGAAAGCTTTTAGATTGAGTGACAAGTACTTCTTTTATCAATGCAGGGTTCAACAGTAAATGAACAGTACGGTTTGCAAAACGGAATTGTACCCTTTCATCATTCTTCGTTGCCTGTGATTCTAAAAATAAGAGTGGATCTTTCCTGAACTTATCTAACTGACCCAGTGGATGGAGGGAATGAAGGATCGTTCCGTTGGTCATCCTTTACAGGCTCCTTTCAGTTTTTACGTTTGGAAACTCCCTTTATCTTATTCATCCGTTCTCTTTATTAATCCATTTTTCATGCATGCAAAAAAATCCGAATGATTTAGAATCAAATCGTTCGGATTTTCTTTTGGCTGAAACCCTTGGGTCGCAGCCTCTATATGATTAGTGATCCTCCAAGGGAAAGGTGACTTCCACCCTCGTTCCCTTGTTCACCTCTGAATCAATCTGAAGAGATCCTTTATGGTCTTCGATGATCTTTTGACTGATCGTTAGACCCAGTCCCATGCCCTTTTCCTTCAGGGTGAAGAACGGCTCTCCCAGTCGTTTCAAACGGTCGGGAGGGATGCCGGTCCCCTCATCCTCGATGATGATATGAATGGACTCATTCCTTATTTTCCAGTCGACATCGATTTCCCCTTCATCCATGGATTCAATGGCGTTTTTAATGATGTTGATAAAGACTTGTATGCATTGATTCTTATCCCCGAACACATGAATCGGGGAGGATGGAAGTTGGATATTCAACGTAATGCCTTTCAGAAGGGCTTCATGCCCCATGACCTTGACTACATACCTCAGGACGTCACTCATATCAAATGACTGGTATTCCCTCATTTGAGGCTTGGATAAAATGAGGAGCTCCCCGACGATTTGATTGATTCTGTCCATTTCAGAAGACATGACTTTAAGGTAGTGGCCGGATACATGTTCGTTTTCTTCCAACAGCTGAATAAAGCCTTTGATGCTTGTGAGGGGGTTTCTGATTTCATGTGCGATCCCTGCCGCCAGTTCCCCCACAACGGAAAGCTTCTCTTTTCTTAACAGCATTTCTTCGGCGATCTTCTGCTGGGAAATATCCCTGCCGATGATGACCAGTCCCTTTCTTTCCTGATTCGAATGGAATAAAGGGACCTTAATGACGTCAAAGGTTTTGAACTCTCCGTTCGGAAGATAAAACCCTTCTTCACATCGTGTGACTTGTTCTGCTTTCCATGACTCCTCATCGGAATCGATGCAATAGTCGAAAGCGTCTTTAAAGAATGGAACCAGCTTGCCCAGCTCCCTATCCGTTTTACCGACATAATCAATATCCTCAAGATTATACAGCTTACGTCCAAACTGATTCACCTTCAACCAGCGTCCTTCCCCATCCTTAAAGCAAACAAAGTCCGGGAGGGAATGGAGGAGGGTGGATAGCTGATTTTCTTCTTCCAAAAGCTTTTGGTGCCGCCTCATGAAACGGTTCCCCCTTTTTAACAGGATGAGGAGGACCGCCACTATGGTGCACACAAGAAGAAGTGAAGCAATGACATCCCATGGTGAATCAAGGATGAGTATGGCGATGACCTGTAATATGGAAAGAGCCATGAGTATGAAGATTAACTTATGGAATGTCGGTTCCTTGCTATTCATTTTCTCTGCCATCTAAGTCACCAGCCTCACTCTTACTTTATTTTTTATTGGGGTTATCGGCTTATATAGTTCATATGTACCACCAAGCGATTTATAAGAAACCTTTCATTATCACCGTTTTAAACTGTTTCTGTTGGATTCCTTTTTTCTGTTAATTGAAGTATATCATGTCCCCCTCTACAAATGTCATTTTTTGTCGCTTTATATATTTTAATGAACGCAAAAAAATCCCCCTGATCTGCAGAGGGATCCTTCCACTTATTTCGTTTTCAGTTTATCCAGCATATCCGATGTCATCTTGGCTAAATCGTATTCCGCTTTAAAGCCCCATTCGTTCATGGCTGCACTGGAGTCGATGGCGTTTGGCCAGCTCTCGGCAATGCTCTGGCGAACGGGATCGACTTTATAATCCAGTTTAAAATCCGGCTGGTGCACACGGATCGCTCCGGCGATGTCTTCAGGCGCCACGCTCATGGCTGACACGTTGAAGGAATTACGATGCTCAAGCTTCGAACCGTCCGCTTCCATCAAGTCGATGATCGCATTAAGGGCATCCGGCATATACATCATATCCATGTAAGTACCCTCACCAATATAGGAAGTATACTCATTATGTTTGATCGCTTCGTAGTAGATTTCTACCGCATAGTCCGTCGTTCCACCGCCTGGCAGGGTTTCATATGAGATCAGGCCAGGGAAACGCAATCCTCTTGTATCCACTCCGAATTTCGTGAAGTAGTAATCTGAAAGAAGCTCACCTGATACTTTGTTCACTCCGTACATGGTCGTAGGGCGCATGATCGTATCCTGAGGCGTTGAATCCTTCGGTGTAGATGGACCGAATGCTCCGATGGAACTCGGTGTGAAGAATTGGCAGCCTAATTCCCTCGATGTCTCAAGGGCATTCACAAGCCCGCCCATGTTCAGGTTCCATGCAAGCAGCGGCTTCGCTTCTGCAGTCGCGGATAATAGAGCGGCCAGGTGAATGACCGTATCCACGTTATGTGTTTTAGCAATATCAAACATTTTCTCGCCATTGGTGACGTCAAGTTGTTCAAACGGTCCATTTTTCACGACCGGACTATCGGTTTCACGGATATCCGTTGCAATGACGTTATCCGAACCGTATACTTCGCGCATTCTATTGGTGAGCTCGGAGCCGATCTGTCCAAGTGCACCCGTTACTAAAATCTTTTTCATCGTCTTTCCTCCTGCATTTACCTTTGGTGATATCGTAAACATAGAGGGCCGGCTATGTAAGTCGCACCCTATACGATTTGTCCTGTTTGATTAGATAATACCCATTTCTTTTCCGACTTTCTCATACGCTGCAATCGCCTGATCAAGCATTTCCTTCGTATGTGCAGCGGAAGGCATGTTTCTGACACGACCTGTTCCCCTTGGTACAGTCGGGAACACGATGGATTTGGCATAAACCCCTTCTTCATACAGACGTTTACTGAAGTCCTGCGTTGCCTGTTCCTCACCGATGATGACAGGTGTGATAGGTGTTTCACTGTTTCCGATATCGAATCCAAGCTTCGTCAGCTCTTCTTTTAAATAACGGCTGTTTTCCCACATATTATCCTGTAGTTCTGTGGAATTCATGATAAGATCAAGTGCTTCCGTACAAGCCGTCACATCTGCGGGTGTCAAGGATGTAGAGAATAGGAATGGACGGGAACGGACCTTTAACCAATCGATCAGGTTTTGTGTTCCGGCCACATATCCGCCGACTACTCCGATGGCTTTCGATAACGTACCCATTTGGAAGTCGACTTTATCCGATAAACCAAAGTGCTTGACCGTACCGGCACCTTTACCAAGGACACCGGAACCGTGGGCATCGTCTACATACGTCATGATATCGAACTCTTCAGCTATCTCAACGATTTCAGGAAGCTTACATACATCCCCGTCCATAGAGAATACGCCGTCTGTGATGATCATGATTTTGTTGTATTGACCGGATTCCTTCGCTTCTTTCGCTTTTGCACGAAGATCTTCCATATCGGAATGACCAAAACGGATGATCTTGGCTTTTGACAGGCGGCACCCGTCAATGATGGATGCGTGATTCAGTTCATCTGAAAGGATGGCATCATTTTTGTCCATTACCGCTGAAATAGCCGCCATATTACAGTTGAAACCGGATTGATAGGCAATCGCCGCTTCTGTTCCTTTGAATTTCGCAAGCTTTTCCTCAAGCTTCACGTGAAGATCCAGCGTACCGTTGATTGTACGGACCGCTCCTGCTCCCACACCATATTCTTTCACTGCTTCAATCGCTACCTTTTTCAGGCGTTCATCTGTAGCAAGTCCAAGATAGTTATTGGAAGATAGGTTCACGAGCTTTTTCCCGTTAATGGTGATTACCGGTCCATTCGCACCTTGCAATGGATCGATTTCATTATACAAACCGCGTGATTTTAAATCTTCAAGGTTCTCTTGTAAAAAGTGATCTAATGTCTTGCTTGTCATATACTCGTCCTCCTGTTATGTAAGCGTTTTAAAAACAAATGTCCACTCCAAAAATACATTATTTATCAGTTGATTCTTTGTGTTTTCTAAGGATTGTTCTATTTTTTAGTTTAACATGTTTTTTTGTGATGGACAAAAAATATCTTCAGATTTCGGTTTAATAGTAGTGTTCCCTTAATGGTTGAAGTTAGTTGATTTTATTGGGGGAAAAATAAAAGATGAACAAAAGCCGTCACTTCTGTTCATCCACGTTTGTTATTTACTTATCCTGCTTTTTACCCGGTGTTCGAGTATGGCTTCGTGCATTCTTCTCAGGGCAAGGTCGACCCGTTCTTTAGGGCAGGCGATGTTCATCCGGACGAAGGATTGGCCGCTTGCTCCGAATTTGAAGCCTTCGTCAAATTTGACCCGGGCTTTTTCCAGGAAGAATCTGCAAAGCTCTTCCCCCTGCATGTCGAGATCTGAGCAGTCGATCCAGATCAGGTGGGTGGCCTGTGGCTGGATGGCCCGGAGTTCCGGCAGATGCTGTTCCAGATAGTTATGCACATACTGTTTATTCTCTTCCAATACCATCAGGAGCTCATTCAGCCACGGTTCCCCTTCCTCATAAGCCGCGATGGTTCCCTCGATCCCGAACACATTCGGGCGCATCAGTCCAAAGCCGGTGAGCTTGTCCTGATACCTTTCCCTTACCTCTTCATTCGGGATAAGGAGGATGGAGGTTTGTAGCCCGGCTATGTTAAACGTTTTACTTGGAGCGGCACATACTATGCTTCTCTTAAGCAGACTCTCATCCACTTTAAAGAGAGGAATATGTTCAAATCCTTCGTACACTAAATCACCGTGCATTTCGTCAGAGATGATCCATAAATCATGACGTTTGGCGATATCACCGATTTTCAACAGTTCCTCATCCGTCCACACCCGACCGACAGGATTATGCGGGCTGCAAAGGATAAGGATCTTGGTTCTTGACCGGCTTGCTTTCTCTTCCAGATCGTCGAAATCGATGGAATACACGCCATCTTTATAGAGTAACGTATTCTTCACCACCGAACAGCCGTGATTCTCAATCGTGCTATAGAAAGGATAATAAACCGGATCCTGAATGATGACGCCGTCTCCAGGCTCAGTCAGCACGGACAGCAGTACATTGATTCCGGGAATGATCCCGGGACTGAAACTGATCCACTCTTTCTCAATATCCATATGGAAACGTCTTTTCCACCATGACATAATGGACTCAAAGTATCGATCGCTAAATGTCGTATAGCCGTAAATGCCGTGCCGGGCCTTCTTGTTCATTGCTTCCACAATGGCAGAAGAAACCTGGAAGTCCATATCTGCTATACACATAGGGATCACATCCCCTTTTGGAAACGACCATTTGACGGAGTGTGTATTCGTTCTCTCGATGCAATCATTCCAATTCATATCCCAATGCCCCTCTCGAATCTATCTTTCTTTACTTTATACCAGATTGGGGCCCGGGTGAATACCTGAAAAATAAATAGGAATTTTCCCTTATCTCTTTTCATGACCCCTTGCTACTTTACCGTTTTCTCCACCTTAGCTTTTCGATTCACATGCTTCAACCCTTCCCGTATGCTAAGTGGAGCCAGCTCCTCTGAAGCGATGAAACGTTCCACCGATTCGGGATTCGTTTTGGAATACTCCCTCAGGGCCCAGCCGATGGCCTTCTGGATAAAAAATTCCTTCGATTGACGATGCATTTCGATATATCTGAAAAGGCGCGCCTCATCGGTTTTGTCTTTATACTTCAATTGATAGAGTATGATAATGCGGTTCAACCACATATTATCCGATTGAATCCATTTCTCTAAGTATGTGTCATCTTCTTCTTTTTGATAGATTTTCCCTACATGATTGGGTGCGATATGATCAATTGTATCCCACCAGGATTTCGTTACGATCATTTCTTCCAAAAGGGGAAGATGGTCTTTTGTTAAGTATCTTGATTGTTTATCGATCAGGCCGAGAGCGGCGTATTGACATTCCCGCTGAGGCCGGGACCAGAGAGAACGGACAATATCAGGCAATTCTTCAATAGGCGGCTTACCGTTCTCCTTCAGAAAATCACGGAGCAAGACAGTGCGTTCCGGACTCCTGATGCCAAAGAACTCAAATTGATTTCTCATATAAGCTTCCATGGCTTCCCGGTTTTCATTGTTTTGATGATCTTTCAATAGGGCAATCAGTTTATCAGCATACTCATTATTCATGTATCGTCTCCTCCTTTTGACTCCGTTCCTCACATTCAAAACAACAGCTCTTTCCATCCCCCTTTTGAACACCGTTAAAGAAACCGTCCAAACAATAGAGGGGCTTTTGACAGAGATAACAATAGTCTACAAGCTCTTTCATACTCCCACCCATTCCTCTTCACATAATAGATCCCGAATACCAGAACTCTATTCATACTTCTGGATGATCGTTTGAAATCCCTTTTAGACTGTAAAAAAAGACAACCCTTAGCTTGCTAAAGGATTGTCTCGTTTTGTCATCTGTCTTGCAATGAGAAAGTGAAGCAGCTTTTTGCTTTGAGGCAATGAAAATCCAACGATGGAACCGAGTCCCAAGGCGATGATCACGGTACCGATCCCGACAGGACCACCCAATAACCACCCGAAGAAGAACACGATGATTTCCATTCCATTCCGAACCCATTGAACTTTCCAACCCGTTTTCTCAACGACCAGCAGCATGAGACTATCCCGCGGTCCCGCTCCGAGGTCCGCTGATACGTACAGACCGATTCCATATCCGATCACCACGATCCCAATGGCAAACATGATGGTTTGAGCCACGAGGGAATGAGGATCAGGCAGGATAAAATTGAATACATCTATGAAAATACCAATTAACAGCATATTGATAAAAGCACCGGCTTTAGGAAATGACCTGGTCCCAACCCCTGTCACAAACAGGATGATGAAGCCCACAATGATGGACCACGTCCCGATCGTCAGACCCAGTTGCTTGAATAACCCATAATGGAATACATCCCAAGGTCCGATCCCAAGGTCTTTCCCCTTGATCGTCAAGCTGATGCCAAACGACAGCACGAGCAGTCCCACAAAGAAAAACGACCAGCGTAAACTCTTTTCTTTATTCATGAAAATCCCTTCCTACACCATAGTCAGTTCATTTATTACCCGGATAACTGTATCACAGAATGCCGGACAAAAAAATTTCATAAAGCCTATGGGTTTGGTAGGGATAAGGGTGCATGGTGTGAGTTGTTGAACGGTGTGTATTTTTACATATATTGTTAATCAGCTGGATTTCTTTGGATTCCGGCTGGATTTTTGTAAAAAACGGCTGGTTTCGTCACTATTTCCGCTGGATTTTCACGTAAAACGGATGTATTATCCGACAAATCGGCCGGATTCACAAAGACCAGCCTTGTCAAAAACAGTGATAAGAGATAAACCATCCTCTACTCTTCAATCAACTCAATGATTTCTCCATCGGGACCCAAGAAAAAAGCCACTTTCCATCCATTTTCAAGAAGAAGGGGGCCTTCCACAGGCATCAACCCCTTTTCCTTTACGAATCCAACTTCCTTTACAAGGTCGTCGGCTTCCAATGCTAGATGAAGGAATGCACATGCTGAGCCCTCACCATCTCCAGACTCCTCTATGAGCTCCAACCGGCAATCTCCCTTTTTCAAAAACAGGATGTTCTCACTTCCCCAATTAAAAACCATTTCTTCCGCAAACCCAAAGTGGGATTGATAGAACTCCTTCGACCTCTCCAGGCTCTTTACATTCATCCCAATATGATGAAGTCTCATACCCATTCTCCTTACAAAATGATATTCATATCCCCGAATTCATGCCATTGATAGTTCTTTGCCAGGGCCGTTTGATAGGCATGGCGCAATTTGTCCTCGGACATGAACGCCTTTAAGAGATTCAAATGACTCGCTTCCGGTTCGTGCAGCCCTGTAATGAGGCCGTCTACAATTTGGAGGGGTGTATCGCCGGATATATACAAATTTGTGATGCCTTCAGCAGGCTGCAGCTGCCCGTACTGAGTCATGACCGTCTCAAGTGCCCGTACAACCGTCGTCCCCACTGCGATGACCCTCTTCCCCCGATCCTTTGCGTGGAGGATCTCTTTAACCGCTTCGGAACTCACCTGATAGTCCTCGGGATGGTGCTCCGGCATCGGCCAGCGATCATTTCCATAGTAACTCAAGCCTGCGTGGAGCTGGATGAACGCAATGCCCACCCCTCTTTCCTTTAAGGCTCGTAATAACCTCCATGTAAAAGCCCTTCCGGCAGATGCCATTTCCACGGAACCCGGTACCGACCCATACACATTCTGGTAATAATCCAGGGGCCAGGGCTCAGTGATGTATTCGTAACGAATGGGCTCACCGTATTTGAAAATGAAGTCCATCAGTTCACTGCCACCCTTGTTGAACTCCAGCTGTACAAGGGGGCTTTCACTCCCTTGACCCTTTATACGCCCTGATACACCCCCTGGAAAATCAATCGGTTCCCCCGCTTGATGGAAGTCTCCAAGGATGAGGGCATCCCACTTGTTACCGCTTCGTTTCCTGGAAAGGTGAACAAGGACATTGCGATTTCCCTGCTTCCCTTTGAGTGAAGCGGGAAGGGTTCTGCTGTTATTAAAAACAAGCACATCCCCCTCATGTAAAAAGTCAGACAGGTTTTTAAATACTGTATGCTCACACTTACCGGTCTCACGGTTCAGCACCATCAGCTTTACATCATCCCTCTCAAGCCCCTGAAGCTCGATGGGTGTCGTCGCGTTCAAACGGGAAGGAATTTGAAAGGAACGTTCATTCATGCCTCCTCCCTCGCTTTCCCTTGATATTCCTGTGCTTCAAATCTCTGACCATTTTCCATTGTCGAAGCATCAGATGCGAGGTAAAGAAAAACATCAAGGTGATCGTGTGGATTCGCAAGGGGATAATCACATTCGGGTACAGCCTTGTCGTGCATTTCCGTGTCCATCTCACCCGGATCCACCATATTCACCCGCACACCTGTCCCATCCAGCTCGTCAGCCCACGTCTGAGTCATTCCTTCTACCGCGAATTTTGAAATTCCGTACGCTCCCCATTCGCTGAACCCTGTTTGGCCCGCTTCTGACGTTACATTTATGATGGACCCCGTCCCCCTGCTGATCATACCGGGAAGAACCCGCTTCGTTACTAAAAATGGGTTTAACGTATTGATTCTGAGCACCTCCATAAACTCCGCCTCTGGATAATCCGCCAACAGGCGTGGACCCGGTCCAAAAACAGAAGCATTATTTATCAGAACATCCACGCTTCCCCACACTTCCTCCGTTACCGACACGAAGCGATCAACATCCCGGGCATTCGAAACATCGGCCTCCAGTGCCACAACTTCAGCTCCCAATACTTTCAGCTCTTCCTCAACTTCCTTTAGTGGACCGGCATTCCTCGCACAGATGGCCACCTTTGCTCCTTCTTCAGCAAACTTCATGGCCAAAGCCTTCCCCAGTCCCTTTGAAGCACCCGTTATCATGACGACTTTATGTTTGAACATATTCCATACCCCTTTCATTTCTCTTGTTATTCAAATTGTATGAAATAATTAAAGGCAAAAAATCGTCTATTCGGGGTTGAAACTTATAGAAAATTAGATGTAGCACACTCTCAGCCTTTTGATGTATCCTAACAAAAAACACGAACATTAATACTGGAAATCTATTTTATATTCGTGTTATAATGGGTTTGAAGATAATTAGAGCAGTGACTGGCGAAAATGTGGAATCAACCACAAGGGAGCTGCGAATTTTACAAAACATGAGCCATTAGCCGTTCGCCTGGGCAGAAGGCAAGGGATACCCTTGTCTTTTTTTACTACTATCAGGAGGGATTGCAGTGGAACCACTAGTATTAGACGGGAAACTTGTTGCATCTGAAATTAAGGAAAGCCTGAAATCAAGAGTAGCTGCACTAAAAGAGAAGGGAATCACTCCGTGTCTTGCAACGGTGCTCGTTGGAGATGATCCATCTTCTGCCACGTACGTCAAGATGAAGGGTAATGCCTGTGCCAAGATCGGAATGGAATCAAGACGCATCCACCTTCCTAAAGAAACGACAACAGAAGAACTGCTTGACGTGATCGGTGAGCTGAATGACGACTCTTCTGTACATGGGATTCTGTTACAGCACCCGGTACCTCATCATATCGACGAACGTGCCGCCTTTGAAGCAATTTCCATTGAAAAGGATGTGGACGGGGTCACGAGCCTCGGCTTCGGTCAAAATTCTTTGGGGTTCGGTGAATATCCATCGTGCACCCCGGCTGCCATCATGAGCATCATCGATTACTACGGAGTCTCTCTTGAAGGGAAACACGCCGTCGTCGTTGGAAGGAGTCCGATCCTGGGTAAACCTGTTTCCATGATGTTACTGAACCGGAACGCGACCGTGACGACATGTCATTCCTATACAGAAAATCTACCTGACCTACTGGCTACTGCCGATATTGTCGTGGCAGCTGTCGGCAAACCGAACTTCATTCAAGGGGAATGGGTAAAAGAAGGTGCTGTCATCCTTGATGCCGGCTACAACAAGGGGAACGTCGGAGACATCGATTATGATGCGTGCTATGAAAAGGCAAGTGCCATCACACCCGTTCCAGGCGGGGTCGGTCCTGTTACGATTTCCATGCTATTAAAACAAACCGTTGAATCTGCAGAGAAAGATGCCCGTATTCTGCAGAATTCATAAAAACGCTCCATGAAGAGACTGGCTTTAGCCGGTCTCTTTTTTTCTTCATTCTTACTTATTTTTTCTTCAAATCGGGAGAGAATGGTAAGGAATAGAAAGCTAAAGGAGCGTTCATATGAGTACACATCAACAAAATGCATTCTCCAACACACCTGAACCTTACTGGAGAGAAACGGCTAAACTCCCCGTATTTAAAAAGCTGGATCAAAATATTAAAGTAGACGTGACTGTTGTCGGAGGCGGGATAGCAGGGATCACCACTGCTTACCTGTTGGCAAAAGGCGGGAAGAAGGTTGCCCTCATAGAGGCCGATCACGTATTGAATGGCACGACAGGCCATACTACAGCCAAAATTTCGGCACAGCACGGATTGATTTATGATGAACTCATCCAGCACTTCGGGGAAGAGTTCGCAAGGAAATATTATCTGTCCCAAACAAAGGCTATCCAGTTCATCAAGGACACGATTAAAAACGAAAACATAGACTGTCATTTTTCAGAAGAAGACGCCTATGTGTATGCAACGACCGACCAATATGCTGAGCAGATCGAAAAGGAATATGAAGCGTATCAGAAGTTGGATATATCAGGTGAGCTGACAGAAGACATCCCCTTCGACCTGGACATCAAAAAAGCGGTGATGATGAAAAAACAGGCTCAATTTCATCCATTGAAGTATTTAAAAGCCTTGATCGATTCTTATACGGGATTGGGCGGCCAAATCTATGAAGGAACGGCTGCCAAGACGATCAATGAAGGAGATAGCACGCAGGTTGTGACCTCTGATGGTTATCATCTCGATAGTGAATATGTGGTCATCTGCTCCCACTTCCCCTTTTATGACGGCATGGGTTTCTATTTTACGAAAATGCACGCAGAGCGCTCGTACATTATCGGGGTGAAAGCCAAGAAGGATTATCCGGGAGGCATGTATATCAGTGCAGAAGATCCCACTCGTTCCCTCCGCTATGAAGTGGATGAAAACGGTGAAAAACTCATCCTGATCGGCGGGGATAAACATAAGACGGGTCAAGGAAAAGATACGATGGACCACTACAGGGCTCTTGAGGAATTTGGGGAAGAGGTTGTCGGTGTAGAGGAAATACGGTATCGCTGGTCCGCACAGGACTTGATCACCCTTGATAAAGTGCCTTATATCGGAAAGCTGACAGAAAAGCACGCATCGATTTTTGTCGCAACTGGCTTTAATAAGTGGGGAATGACTTCCGGTACTCTGGCCGGTCAGATTCTCTCTGACCAGATCTTAGGAAATCATCACATTTATGCAGACGTCTACTCACCTTCGAGATTTGTGGCTGACCCAAGTATCAAGCATTTTTTCAAGGAGAATCTCAATGTAGCCGGCGAGCTCATGAAAGGAAAACTCCAAATTCCATCTAAAAAGCCCGGGGACCTTGAGAAAGGGGAAGGCGATGTCGTCAATTTGAACGGGCGCCGATGTGGAGGATTCCGGGATGAAAACGGAAAACTGCATGTCGTGGACACTACATGTACCCATCTCGGATGCGAAACCGAGTGGAATCACGGAGACCACACCTGGGACTGCCCTTGCCACGGCTCGCGCTTCTCCATTGACGGAGACGTCATCGAAGGCCCTGCAAAGAAACCCCTCACACGAATCGAAGTAAATGCAAGAGGGACGGACCTATAGAAAATATGAGGGTTTTTGTCGAATATAGCCTGGGAAATAAACTGAAAAACCAAGGTATCTGACATATTTTGTCGCATGATACAGAAGAATATTTCCTGCGTAACTCCTTAAACTATAGATGCTTGACTATTTAGGGAGGGATTCTGAATGGGACGCACGAAAAAAGGAAACCGCAATGCTCAAAGCAACACGAATGCTAAAAGAGGAAATCGCACAAGTTCCGAATTAGTCGAATTTACAACCGGGCAGGAAAATGCCAAGAAAAACCGACCACAACAGTAGCAACCTCCGCCATAGATACAGCACAACCGGAAGCAGTGGGACATCGTCTGCTTCCGGTTGTGCTTTTTTGTAAGGAGGAATCCCCCACCCAATCCCGAATTAATACATGTAGAACACGATTGGGAGGAATCCGAAAATGAAAGAACATATGCTGTTTCAACAAATGGAGTTTATCCGGATGCGCACACTCGCTGCACTGGATGCCACTACCGAACAACAGGCGGATGAAGTGCCTGAAGGGTTTAAAAATTCGATCCGGTGGAATCTGGGGCATGTCCTGTTATCCCAGGAAAACCTGTTATTCTCTTTTGTCGGAGAAAACGACCGTAAATCCCTTCCGCCTGAATATGGAGAGCTGTTCGGCTTTCAGACCAGCCCCCATACCTGGAACGATCTCACTCCCCCTGCACTTAGTGAGCTTCGGGAAAAGTTGGAGGATCAGCCCCGACGGATGAAAGAAGCATTCTCGGGGCGCTTGGATGAATTGGGAGAGAAACCGTTTGTCCTTGGTGAACATACCACGTTTACCACATTAGCCGAAGTCCTCTCCTTTACGAATTGGCATGAGGGTCTGCATCAAGGTACCATCACAGCCATCAAGCGGGTACAAGGCATAGAGAATCTTTGGGAAAAGGCTGAAGAGAAGGTAGAAAGATAAAAGGACATGTCGGCATACTCCGCCGGCATGTCCTTATTTACTATGAAATAATAACAGAAAATCTCCATATCCTTCCTCTTCAAGCTTTTCTTTAGGAATAAACCGCAAAGCTGCAGAGTTGATACAGTAACGAAGTCCTTTGGGACCCGGTCCGTCCGGAAAGACATGGCCAAGATGGGAATCCGCTTCCCTGCCCCTCACTTCCACCCGGGTAGTCCGATGGGAGAGATCGTATTGTTCGCTGACGCTTGCGTCCATGACCGGCTTTGTAAAGCTGGGCCATCCACAGCCACTGTCATACTGGTCTTTCGACGTGAAGAGGGGTTCCCCTGACACAATATCCACGTATATTCCTTCTCTCGTGTTATCCCAGAATTCGTTTTCATATGGTGGCTCCGTCCCATTTTCCTGGGTGACGAAATATTGCATCTCTGTCAGCTGTTCCTTTAAATAGGATAGATCTTTTGGCCAATATTTCTTCAGGAAGTCCTCCCTGCTGCGTTTGTACAGAGCATATCGGAAAGCGTTTTTCTTGTGGAAATCCTGATGATAGTCTTCCGCAAGATAAAATTCCCTGGCGGGTAGGATTTCGGTCACAATAGGGTCTGCAAACCGTCCACTCTTCTCCAATTCTCTTTTAGAGTCCACGGCAAGCCTTTTTTGATGATCATTGTGATAAAAGATCGCTGTCCGGTATGAGCTTCCCCGATCTTTGAATTGTCCTTGGGGATCGGTTGGGTCGATTTGTCTCCAGTAAAAATCCAGGAGTTTTTCATACGGAAATAAGGCAGGATCAAATAGGATCTGCACTGCTTCATAATGACCCGTTTCGCCTGAGATCACTTCTTTATAGGTTGGATCAGGCGTCTGCCCTCCAGTATAGCCGGAGATGATCTCTTCGATTCCTTCCTGATTCTCAAAGGGTTCCACCATGCACCAGAAACAACCTCCTGCAAACGTCGCCTTTTCCATTTCAACATCTCCTTCGTTTCACGTGAAACATTGCTGTCATTCACCCTTCAAAGTACAGGTGGTAATGGGTCTGACACCCGGGATTAAAAGCGGACTGACAATGGGGGCAGACCGATTGGCAATTCATGTATTGTAAAATCGTTAACTCGTTATGGCATTCTCCGCACAGAATCGCTTTCGTATTCCACTCTTCCGGTGACCAGAGGATGGGATCATGATCCGCCACTTCTTCGTGACATGAGTGGCAAGGATAATAGGTGTTACAGCATTTGAATTTAATGGCGATGATATCCTTTGATGTTCGATAATGCTTACATTTTGTTTTAGAATCCACTTCTACGCCGGATACCGGAATCAGCTTTTCAGTCATGATCTTCCTCCCCTATCAGTATGTAGTAGTCTTCTATATTCAGGTAACGTATTCCTCTCTAAAAAGAAAGGAAACCAGTCTAATGATCTACTTGTACTATACAATGAATTTAAATGGAAAGGGAGTGGGAAGATTTTTGAAGTTCCCCGAAACCGTCGAAAAAAGAAAAAGCTGATCTTCTAATGTCTTTCACGACGTAGGAAGATCAGCCCCTTGATCCTAGCTCTTATGCTCAAGTATTCCATTCAGATCACGATAGACAAAATCGGGTTTCACACCCAGCTCATCCATCACCTTATCCTGGCGATTGATCCATGCCGTATGGAATCCAAAGTTGGCGGCTCCTGCAATATCCCAGGGATTAGAAGACATGAACAGGACTTCCTCCCTTTTGACACCAAGCTTTTTAAGGACAAGCTGATAGGCCATGGGAGTAGGTTTGAACTGCTTCACCTCATCCACTGTCAACACTTCATCCAGTAAGGATCCAAACGAAGACTGTTCAACCAGCGGTGAAAGCATATCCAGGGAACCATTGGAGAAAATCGCAGTTTGATGAGATGTTAATTCCCCAAGCACACTCTCCACTTCTTCATAATGAGTTAATTCAAGGTAGGCATCCAATAACACCTTCTCTTTTTCATCAGTAAGATCGACCCCTACTTGCACACAGGCGTAATGCAGGGCATCCCTTGTGATGGAGAAAAAGGTCGTATATGTTCCCATCAGCTGACGGAGAAAGCTGTATTCCAATTGTTTCTGCCGCCACACCTGACTGATCTCCTCCCCTTTATCCGGAAACAGTTCATTACATTTCTCAATGACGGAATGGACATCGAATAACGTGCCGTACGCATCGAACACAAACGCTTTTATCGTAAGATTTGACATACTTCTCCCCCTAACAGATTCTCCTTATATAATAGACCATTTCCAAAATCTTAAACTTCCACAAGCCCACCCGGACGAAGGCACATTCATTTTCAGTACGTCTTTGTTTATGGTATAGTACTTCGAGCATCAATATCTAATATGGAGGTGGTCAAAAATGACTGGTGAACAACATGCTCAAGCATCTCCTTCACATACAAAGACGATTCTTTTTCTAAGTTTGACGATTTGGCTCGTGGTCATGAATACGACCATGTTCAATGTAGCCCTTCCCAATGTATTGAACGATTTCTCTTTAGCTCCTTCTGAAGGAGCCTGGATCGTATCAGGGTATTCAATTGTACTTGCTATTTGTACCATTACGTATACCCGTTTAGCTGATTACATTCCTATCAAACGGTTGCTCATCATCGGGATTACCATCTTCGGCATAGCCTCACTAACTGGCTTCTATGCCAATACGTTCCCATGGCTATTGCTTTCCCGTTTGTTTCAAGCGGCTGGGGCAGCAGCCATCCCCGGTCTATCCATGGTGTTTGCCGGCCGTTTTGTCCCCTTGGAAAGGCGCGGCCGTGCTCTCGCGATGATCGCGTCTGCCTCTTCCCTTGGATTTGGGTTGGGGCCCGTTGTGGGAGGCGTCATAACCGATTACCTGAGCTGGAACTATTTATTCCTGATTACATTGTGCGTACTCGGGATGATCCCCATATTGTATCGATTTCTACCAAATGAGACGACAAGAAAGGGATACTTCGACGTATGGGGAGGAATCCTGACGGGAATTGGAATCACTTTCTTCCTGCTATTCATCTCGACGTTTCATTGGTACTATTTCGCAGGGGCCGTCGTGTTCTTCGGTGGATTATGGGTTCGGATCCATAAGATTGAGATTCCCTTTATCCAGCCCAGCTTGATTCGGGATAAAGGCTACAGACAGATTTTATATATGAGCTTCCTGGGGTTTGTCACCCATTTTGCCATCTTGATCGTCATGCCCCTCATGCTTCAGCATGTATTCGGCAAAAACCCGACAGCTGTCGGATTCATCATTTTCCCAGGTGCGATGCTGTCAGCCGTCGCAGCCATATTTGTTGGAAGACTGATCGACCGATATGGAAATATCAGAGTGATGTTTCTCGCTCATATTCTTCTCATCGTTTCGACTGTCCTTTTTTATCTCTTATCACCGCACAGTGAGTACATGATCATGTTAGCCTATATGTTTACAAGTTTCGGATTCTCCAGTCTTTCTTCAAGCTCGACAAACGAGGTATCCCGTGTCATGAGCAAGGAATTGACTGCTTCGGGAATCGGGATGAAGCAGCTGATCCATTATGTCGGGAGCGCATCCGGTTCTGTCCTTGGCGGAATCATCGTGGAAATGGGTGGAGCAGACTTCCCGGTAAGCTCCTTTCAGAACACGTTCCTGGTTCTGATCGGACTCATGACGGTGTCTCTCTTACTCTTGCTTTTATATCGCAGACATGTTCATCCATCCTAGGTAAGGAGTCCAGGCAGATTTTTCTGCCTGGATTTTTTTTGGACTTTTCCACCAGATCTCCATCTATGTGGATTCCCCTCATGCCATTAAGGGTATAGTAAAAAAAAACAATAGAACAGGGGAATTCATTTGAAGACCAAGAAGAAGTGGTATAAGAAGAAAGGATGGTGGATCGGCGGAGCCATCATTTTAATCCTGACGGCGGTCATGATATACAACCGCGTAAAGCCTTTGCCGAAAGGAATCTCCTACGCCAGCGACACCTACGCCATACCGGAGAGTGACGTAGAATTCTTATACGACCTCACCTATCAGAAGGATGGGAAAGAACAATATGATCAATCGATCTTTGATGAGGTATATCAAACCATTGAAGAAGCAGATGATTTTTTGATTTTGGACTTATTCTTAGTTAACGGCTATACAAAGGGTGACCGTGATTATCCCAAGATCAGTGAAACATTATCCAGAAAGATTGAAGACCAGATGAAAAAGAAGCCCGACCTGAAAGTGGTCTTTATCAGTGACGTCGTCAATACCACTTACGGATCACATCAGGCGAAACAAATCGAACCGTTGGAAAAGCTTGGAGCTGAAGTGGTCTTTACCGATTTGAACCGCCTCAGGGATCCAAACCTCATCTATTCCGGTGTATGGAGAACCGCTTTAGGATGGTTCGGGCAGGATGGCTACGGCTGGCTGCCTAACCCGATGGCCCCCTCAGCCCCGAAGGTCACGATGAGATCCTATTTGAAATTATTGAACGTGAAGGCCAACCATCGAAAAGTCGTCATCACGGAGGACTCCGGGCTCATCCTGTCCGCCAATCCCCATGATGCCAGCGGCTTTCACTCCAATATCGCTTTTAAGGTAAAAGGGGACATCATCAAAGATATGGTCAAAGCTGAAAAAGCCGTAGCGGATTTTTCAGGTGGGAATCTTGATGCTTTCCCTACAGAAGAGAAGGTAAATGATTCGGTCAAAGCCTTACCTCCCGGGGAAACATCTGTCAACGCCCAGATCCTGACGGAAAGGGAAATACAAAAAGGCGTGGTAAAGGCACTGGACGATGCCAAAAAAGGCGATGAAGCCTGGATCGGAATGTTCTACCTCGCGGACCGGGACATCATCGACGCAATTGAAGACGCGGCAGAACGTGAAGTGGACATCCGGTTAGTCCTGGATCCGAACCAGAACGCCTTTGGACAGGAAAAAATCGGACTTCCAAACCTGCCGATTGCAGCAGAGCTTCATAAGCTTGAGAACGAACATATCACCATCAGATGGTATAACACGAATAAAGAGCAGTATCACACGAAATTCATTTATGTAAAAGGGAAAAAGCAAAGTACCGTGATCGGGGGATCGGGCAATTATACATCCCGAAACCTGGATGATTATAACCTGGAAGAAAACCTGAAACTGACGGCTCCATCAGATAGCAAAACCATGACCGAAGTCGACGACTATTTCGACCGGATATGGAATAACAAAAACGGGACATACACCGTTGATTATGAAAAATATCAGGATAAGTTACCTGCTGTAAAATATGTCATGTATATCCTGCAGAAAATTTTTCAAGTGACAACATATTAGGTTTTGACATTTAAAAAAAGGGGAAATTACCTTATAACAACACAAAAACATTACATGGAGGTAAGAAAAAATGGGTATTATTTTGTATTTAATTGTTGGTGGAATCATCGGTTGGTTAGCTGGTCTCATTTTAGGTAAAAACGTTCCTGGTGGAATCATCGGAAACATCATAGCAGGTATCATCGGTGCTTGGATCGGTGGAGAACTTCTTGGAAGCTTCGGACCGTCACTTGCAGGAATCGCTATCATCCCTGCATTACTTGGAGCGATCATCTTCGTATTCCTATTAAGCTTACTTCTAAGAGGAATGAGAAGAACGTCTCATTAAGAATACTGAACCCCCTGGAATCCCAGGGGTTTTTTATTTGTGCAAAATGACATAAAAAAACAGCCCCTGCAGGCTGCCCTCTTAATACGTCATCGATTTCTTATGTCTTCTTTTATTCCGATACTTCTTATAAATCGGGTAAATGATAGGTCCCCATTTGATCAGTCTTCCAATTAAACGTTTCATGAAGGTAACCTCCTTTGTATAGTATTCTTTACCCGAATATGGGGAAAGAAAACATATGCTAGAATGAAGGAAATACCATTATTTAGATAAAACATTACAAAATAAATTGAAGTAAAGGAGCCTCTATGAATATTCTGATTGCACCCGATTCTTTTAAAGGCAGTTTAAGCTCCCTCGAGGTTGGAATCATTATGGAAAAAGCGTTCCTGGATGAGTCTTCAAGCTTTCATACGAACGTCATCCCCATGGCCGATGGTGGTGAAGGAACGCTTGAAACCTTGATTTACGCTACGGGAGGAAAGAAAATAAAAACAACCGCAACCGGACCATTAGGTGTGAAAATCCCTACTGAGTACGGTGTGTTAGGGGATCAAAAGACGGCTGTTATTGAAATTGCCTCTATTGCAGGTTTAACAATGGTTCCGCCCGGAAAACGAAATCCCTTCTTCACGACGACAAAGGGCATAGGGGAAGTCATCATATCAGCTGTTGAAAGCGGCCTTCGAGACTTCATTATTGCCCTTGGAGGGAGCTCCACTAATGATGGGGGATTCGGAATGCTCCAAGCACTCGGGATTACCTTCTTAGATGAAAAGGGCATTGCCGTCGGGTCCTTCGGAAAGGATCTTGGATCCATTTCCAAAGTCGATTGGAGTACCCTTCACCCCGCAGTGAGAGAGTGCTCCTTTCATATTGCGTCAGACGTCGAAAACCCTCTGTGCGGGAAAACAGGCGCCTCTACTGTATTCGGTCCCCAAAAAGGCGCCACAGAAGAACAGGTGAAAATTCTTGATCAGCAGCTCTTTCACTTTAGTAAGTTGCTCCAAAATGAAAAAGGAATCAATTTTCGGGATGCAAAAGGGGCCGGAGCAGCAGGAGGACTGGGGTTTGCCTTTCTGCATTTGGATGGTATCACCGAATCTGGTGCAAAGCTGGTTGCTGAAGCTTCCAACCTTACCTCTGCCATTCAGGTGGCTGATTGGATTCTCACTGGTGAAGGACAGAGCGATAGTCAAACACTGTTTGGTAAACTCCCCTCATATATTGCGACGATTGCCAATCAACATCACACTCCCATATCTCTTATTGCAGGGGCATTAGGAAAAGGGTATCAACATCTATACAAAGACTTTACAAGCTGTCATTCCATCGCAATTGGACCCATGGATCTTCACGAGAGCATCCGTCGGGCTGAAGAACTTCTTTACCACGAAACGAGGAACCTCGCACGGATTCTTCACGTTACAAAAAGTTTGTAAGGACCCAGAAACTGTTCCGGCCACCACTGGAGAAGATACTTGTCGAAAAAAGTCACTTCCTCCCCGGGAAATAATTCCTTGTCGAGGGTTAAACAGACAAAAAAGCAGCCTGGTACTTTACCTGGCTGCTTTTTTGTACTATTTACTACTTTTCGATTCTGATATCTTTCCTAGGAAGAACCCATCGATTTCATTTAGTTTCCCACGCCACATGATTTTCCCTTTTGAAGGGGTCGGTTTGCTGTCGCCACAATACACCTTTGCGTTCTTCAGGTGAATAAAGTGGGCTTCAGGACTTTGGTTTTCTTGTACAGATTCCCCGGCTTTGGCAAGCTCCTCACTCAGCTTTTGAGCTATATCACTGCCATCCTCAAAGGTTTCACTCAATGAATCGAAGTATTCCTTTGCGGAGACGAGGGTGCCTGTTACGACAGCTCCCTTGACGTTTAACGTGATGTCTAATGAAAAATCATGCTTGTTTGATGCCTGTACAAAAAATTCTAAGATGCTATCCTTCCCTGTACCTGATTCTACACTCATTTTCACATCTCCTTTATCGTTAAGCTACAGTATCATCTTCGGTAGAGAGTGTTGTATCTTCATCTTGATCTTCTTCTTTATCATCATCTTTTTTTGCAGATTTTTTACTTTTAGCTGAAGACTTGCGAGTAGAACGTTTCTTTCCCTTTGAACCGGATTTTCCGTTTGATTTCTTCTTGCTTGAAGCTTCTTCTTCATCATCACTATCATCTTCATCTTCTGTGTTTTCATCTTCATCAGTTTCTTCGTCTTCTTCATCTTCTTCATCAGACGCTTCTTCTTTAGACTTTTTAGAAGATTTCTTGCTTGAAGATGTTTCTTCTTGTTCTTCTTCCTCGTCGTCTTCTTCTTCATCGCTTTCATCTTCACGCGCTGCGGCAATTTGATTCATTTTCTCCTCTAATTGCTGCAGGCGGTCCTGAAGCTCTTCATTTTCCTGTTTAAGAGCTTCATAGTCTTGGTTCGACTCTTCTTCCTGGCTGTTCGTTTCTGTCGAATTTACGGCCGTTTCCGAGTCTTCTGAAGCTTCTTCCTCTTTATCACGCTTAAACAGGTTGGCTGTTGACGATTTTAACGAGACAGCGGCTTTTCTGGATCTTTCCTTTGCCGCTTTCCCGAAGTCCAGGCTTTTGCTTTTGATTTTCTCCTGATCAATACGGTCCAGCAGTTTTTTTCCGTTTTCAGGTGTTGCCAGATATCCTACCGTTGCTCCCAATAGACTCCCGGCTACAGTTCTCTTGATTGGGCCGCTTCTTCTTGTTTTGTTCTCATTTGTTGAATTCTTTTCTGTTGAATTCTTTTCCTGTCCTTGATTCTCAATTGTTGTGTTTTGCGTATTATTTTTTTCTGCCATCGGTAAAACCTCCAATTAGTTTGTTGTTTCCGCCGTATTAAGACGGTTTGTATCCAGTTTCTTTTCAAGTGATTCCAGTCGTTCCTGTAATTTCTTATTTTCCTCTTCCAGTGCTCTCGTGTTGTTATCTGCGGCTTTGGAACTTAAATAGGGATCATTTTCCCACCAGTCCATGCCTATTTCTTTTGCTTTATCTACAGAAGCAACGATTAAGCGGATCTTTATCGTAAGCAGCTCGACATCGGCGATTCCCACCGTAATATCTCCTGCAACAACAACTCCTTTATCTAAAATCTTTTCTAATACATCCACGATTGTGTTGGATTGTACCGGATGCTCCATACCCATCATGTAACCTCCCTAAATGGCATTACATTAAGCTCCCTAAAGGACCAAGATCTATATTCAAGTCTTCTGCATCAAGACCAAATACCTCTTTCAATTCTTCCATTTTTTCTTCTAAGTTCATTAGGGCTATGCCCAGATTCTCTACCTGTTCATCTGTTAAAGTACCGCCTTCTACACGCCGCATGGCATGCCTTTCGACGATTTGCCTTAATAGTTCTACAACGGTCAATACAAGCTGTGCCAGTCCTTGTTCTGCTTTTTCCGGGTCGAAATTAATTCGCCCATTTGTCCCGCTGGCCTGTTGCATGAATCAATCCCTCCCTTTCTTGATCGAATTGATCGGACGTTACCGTTTTACGCGTTCCCTGTTTATGCTGAACCAATGTTTCTACTGAGGAAATCAGCACTCGCAAATCCAGATACACAAGGTCGACCCCGGCAATGGATATGATCAAATCTCCCTTGATCGCCACACCTTTATCGAGAATGACATCTAAAATATCAATTAGGGCTATATCTTTGTTCTCGATTGATTCTCTGACTGTCATATTTCTCATTCCTTATTTTATGATTAAGAAAAACTAGAAAAATGATAAGGTGGCCAAGGGCCGGAAGCTTCAATTTTCCAACCTGCGTGTCCCAGTTCTTCTTCGTATTGCTTTATTTCTTCAACAAATTCATCTACTTTGGATGCAGGAAGGAGAAATACACTATTCCAAGCCATATGTTCCTGTCGGCCCGTTACATCCTTACTCCAATTTTTTTTGATATTCCCATGCAGGGAGTGTTCTTTCAGCTTTTCATGAACCTCTTCGCAAAGGCGGTTCTTTTCGTTTTCAAGTTCCCGATCAATCAGCTGATCGATTTTTTTCTTTTCAAAGAACTGCCTCCCCTTTGGTAATTCGCTGATTTCTTTCCTTTTGGCTTCGATGGATGGATTGCTTTTACTTACTTGATCTTTCAGCAGCTTATCGTCACAGTAGATCTTGACGTTCCACTCTTCGTTGCCATCAAGCTGTTCAAATGTCGTTTCCAGCTTGTTTCGATTGCCTTCTATCGTGGACTTGAGGCTATCTTCGTTTTTGTATAATGTACAGAACTTCAAAGGGACGATGGTATATAACTTTGAAACCATCAATACCGTTTCGTGATGATGGAACGCCTTTTCCTGAAGCCAGTCCATGTCGTTATCAACTTTGTCTTTGATTGTCTCTTCAGAGTATTCATTTGATGGCAAATCACAAACAATGGCTGTCACGTCACCGATTTCTATCGTGTACAGCTCACTTTCTCCATCGAAGCCTTTCATGGAAGGCAGGTTTTCTTTATTTGCTTCTTTTGTCGGAATCAAGCCGTATAAATAAAGTAAATCGCTCATCTGATCACCCTTGTTTCTTTTTCGTTAATTCTTCCCATTGTTCCATTTCCATCTGTTTCGCGATTTCATACCTTGTTAAGAGCTCATCTTCTTTTTCCTGGAATGCTTCCTCAGGAATTTCTCCTAATTCATACATCATTTGAAGCTGAATCAATTTTTGCTGGATGGTAGGAAGGTCGTACAATTCTTTGTCTGCTTCTTCTTTGATTTTTTCAGCGACTTTTATGACCATATTAATTGGTGCACTCACCAATTTATGAATCATCAGCCTTCCTCAACCTTCAAGCGTATGTTGACAAAGTTGTATGCTGGCCAAGGGCCGCTGTAATTAAATTCGACCTTATCCTTCCATTTTTCGTGTGCTTCATTTATCTTTTGATCGAATGACTCTTCCTGATCCCGGTCAATTAAGAAAGAAGCGTTAAGAAGCATTTTCTCACTTGATGGATCGTTAGCTTTTGCCGATACTGCCTGTTCCTCAAGAGGTGCAAACACTTCTTCCTTAATCTCACTTTGCAGGGAGGCAAATAACTTCTGAGCCATTCCGCCAAGCTGAATCCGATCATAATACGCTGCGGATTCAGATTTCCCTTTAACGGCTGTGGCCATTTTTTCTACTTGAGGGTTATCTTTTACCATGGCTTCAAGCCATTCCTTTTTACCGATAACCTTCAAGCCCAGCTCGATTTTCCCTTTAATAGCCGGGAAAAGGGTTTCGAACTGCGGATAAAGGTTTTCAAGCAGGGCCTCAACATCGTCTGTCGACTTAAAGACATTCCCAAAGCTGATCGGGATGACTGTATCCTTTTGTTCCATCACCCTGGCTACAGCTCCTTGGTGCATCAGTAAATTCTGCTTCTTCGGATGATAAATTTTCATGGGTACTTCTGCCGCCACCATCGCTGCGTCCTTATATCTGATCGTGAACGTCTCGCGTTCTTCGCCTTCTATTTCAATCGAGCAAAATTGATCGTCTTCATTGGTTTGTATAGCACAAAAAATATAAATTCCCATTTCTTCCTGACTCATCATAAAACTCTCCTTTATTCCTCAGATACCTTCATTCGTTTACATGCATCTATAATGAATTGCTCTGCTTTTTCTTGTGGGTTTTCTTCGTCGATACATCGACTTATACTATGTGCTGCTATATCAATACATAGACGTTGAAAATCTGTATCCTTACCGTCTATGGGAATGTCTGATTCAATGGCAAGTCGTGCAATCATTAAGGAAGCACGCAAGCTCGGTCCGTTCATGTCGTTTGTACATTGATCGCGTAATGTTGAGATGAGTGTAGTGATCGCTCTTGCTTCACTCATCACCAGGTTAGCTTTTTCTGATACGATCTTCGCCTCTTGTTCTGGTCCCTTGTAATCTACGTTTATTGTGATTAACCGATCCAACAGAGCATCCTGTGTTTGATAAACCCCTGCATACTCTGCAGGATTACTAGTAAATATGATGGCAAATTCCGGATGTACTCTAATAAAAGGCTCTGTCAACTTCGAACCGTATAAAGGAATGATTCCTTCTTCCAAAATGGATAGGAAGATATTATTCGTCGTCGGCTGTGATCGCGTAAATTCATCGTATACAAGGGTATAACCATTCTTGACGGCTTCCAGTAAACGTCCGTCTCTCCATGTCTCTGTGACACTTTCGTCCTTTTTATAAACGGATCGTACGTATTGATCAACGACCTTTTTACTTGTATAACCCGTAAAATCACCGATTAAGTCTTTATTATTCAGTTCGTGATTACCGTGCATGAGCATCACCGGTCTTTTTCTCTTTTTCGCCAACGCGAGGGCAAGAGATGTTTTTCCGGCACCGGAAGGACCCGTGAAATGCACAGGATATCCAGCTTTGAGGTATTGCAATGAGCGCGAAAGCAATTCTTTCGTTTCATCGTCTTGTATTAATGCCCTGCTATCCTTTTTGATCCGTTTTGTTAAGACCGTCACGTACAATTCCCTCCTACTCGCTCAGGACACTACATTTCCTGTCCAATAGCACTTCTGTAACGGATATCCCGTCGCTTAAAAGACGTGACTTCCTTTTCTTTATTAAGGAGAACATCATATGTTCCAAGCATTTCGTCTTTCGCATATTTCTTCATGTATTCCTTCTCTTCAATTACTTCCACTTGCAGTTTCCAGCCTTCGTCTTCTGTCAATTCCACTGACGTGATCTTATGGACCGGAGCTACATGTTCATTGAAGAAATCCGTTACACTATTCATGATTTCTTTGATTACCATAGCTGCCTCCTACTTTGGATGAAGGGGAGGGTGCCAATAATGGCCCCCTTCATACATTTTTTCTTTTACTGGCACTCCATTTAGATGCTGAACTGGGAGCTTCTTTCGTTTTGCTGTGTAGCGAGTCCGTTTTCTTCGACGTCATCCCGTAAGAGACCGACTGCCTCTGCATAACGCAACCATGTATCGACGCTGGCGATGACGACCCTTGCTTCAACGGTCAAAATTTCAATTCCAACGACAGATACTCTTGCAAATGCGTCAATGACGATCCCTTTGTCAAGAATACGGTCGATGACTTCTGCTAAACTTGAACTGTTATTACTCTTTTGAATAGCCAATTGTTATTCTCCTTCCGTTGTTTAGGAACAGATTGTCTTTATGTCTTTTGATGATTTAATATTTTCTGAACTTTTTATTTCGGTGGAGCTCTTAATGTTAAAGGAACTCTTGAGGTCACTTGCTCCCTTGATATTTCCCACGCCTTTGATTTTTGTTTGTTTATCATTCGATGAAGAAACTTTCTTTTGGAACTCTTCTCCTGCTTCTTTTGCATTTCCTAACTTTTCCCGTACGGAAAGCAGGACATCCTGGACTTTTTCTTTTGCTTCTTCTGCTTTGGTATGAACATTATCGGCATTTTTCTCTTTAGCCTTCTCTAATTTCTCTGATGCTTCGTTGGCCTTTGATTGAATGCCATTTTCTACACCGTTCACAAATGTTTCTTTCGCTTTCTCTTTAAGCGTATCTTTCACTTTCTCTTTCACAGGCTCTGGAGCATGGTCGTATGCTTTTTTAGCCATCTTACCAATGGCTTTTTTTACAGGCTTACTCATGTAATGCCCCCTTCAGGGATGCGGTTATTTCTTGGATTCCACCAGGCTGTTAAGCATCTCTTCAATTCGTTCCAGACGTTCATTCAAATTCTTGTTTTCTTCCTTGATTTCTTCTAATTCTTCTGATTGGCCAGAAGATTTTTCACTACTTTCAACCTTGGCATCCGACGCTTCATCTTTTTTCTTCTTAGGTGACAACAAGCCGCCTTCGAGCCTGCTCATATATCCGGTAGCGGATTGTCTAAGGGTGATGATGGCCTGTTCTGTCAAAAATTCCTGTGCTGATCTTCGAAGTTCTTTACTTGCGGCTTTCATCACTTCTGACTTCCCTAAACTGTCTACCATTTTCTTACCTGTACCTGGATTCGAAAGTAATCCGATACCAGCTCCGACTACCCCACCGATAATCGCATAATTCATGGATTGTCTGTTTTCAGCTGATTGCTCTTCATTTTCTTCCGTATTTTTCGTTTCTTCTGCTTGTTGACTGCTTTTCACTTCTGACATATTCATCCTCTTTTCTATTAAATAGTAAAACTATATTTTATTTACTTGTTTATATGCTGAATGCGGTCCCTCTTTCATTCTCCTGCTTGGTGAGACCCTCTTCCTGGACCTCGTCTCTTAATAGTCCAACTGCTTCTGCATATCGTAACCACGTATCCACACTTGCAATTACGACCCGCGCCTCAACCGTCAGAATCTCGATTCCTACTAAGGAAACCCTGGCGAATGCATCAATGACGATTCCTTTATCCAGGATTCTATCAATTACTTCTGCGAGACTTGAGCTATCATTACTTTTTTGAATACTCATCCAATCTCTCCTCTTTAGTGGTGTAGCCAACGACTGACGTGCCAAGTTTTATTCTGTTTAATCGGTGTTTACCTCGATCTATGCCTACCGTAAACTAGGTCATGGGAATCATTTGAAATAAACTGCCATTTTTTATACATGTTTAATTCTTCATATGACACCTTGTAACATTTCTCCCTTAGAGAAACATACCTTGTCGGGTTTCGAGTAGAAAATATAATTCAAATAAGACAAATTGATTACAGTTACCAACTATAATAGGTGGTTGTATTTAGAGGGGAGATATGCTTTGGATGGGTTATCACAGGACTGCTCTTTCCTGCAGTCCGTTGAGGCAAAAAAAAAGAACCTGAAACCTCAGGCTCTTGCCTGTCTTCAGGTTCTTCCTTCATTTATTCATTTGGGCGAGAAAATCTCCTAAGAGGTCGTCCATCGATTCTTCTTTAAGATCTTCATTAACCGTTTCCTGGGGCTTCATGGCACTGTCCCAGTCGAAGTTGTCCAGTTCCTCATCTGTTGAGTACGAACGCTCGTCCACTGCTTCTTCAGGTGAATCATCCATCACTTGATCAAGGGACCATTCCCGTCCCGTATCGTGACTTGCTGCCGATTCTTCCTGAAGATACAGTGCTTCATCGATATCCAATGAATTACTGCTTAAAGAAGCGAGAAGGGAGGCTGTTCGAACCGGGTTTGAAAGCAGCTGGTACACGATACTGCCGAGCAGCGCTTCTGAGTGTTCATGCTTCAACCAATCACGCTGGGATTTGTCCAGTCCCTTCGGAAGAGGGATCGTAATCGCTTCCCGCCTCTTTGCAATCGAATCATTTACCCCGTTCAGGACAAGCTCTGCAATCTTACTGGAGAAATTCCGTTTTTCTTTTTCTTTGAGCTTTTGTAAATGTTTTAAAACGTGGTCAGGTGTATCTGAGGGAAGCCGAAATGTGATCGGCTGTCCCCTCGACATCCCTTTTTCAGTCATACCATCACCCTATTTGGTTTTCGCTAATTTTTGTTCTTCTTTCGGGGCTTGTTGCTTTTGCGTTTTTCTTGTGAAGTCGCCAATCAGCTTGTAGTAAGCGTTGGCCATCATCCAGATACTTTCCTTCTCATCTTCAAAGAAGTCGATGTTGTATCCATCAAGGTTATTGTTGAGCGTCTTGATGTACTCTTTAAGAACGCTTGAGCCGCCACCGATGAAGTAACAGATTTCCGTTTGGGAGTTCTTTTGCCACATATTACGCAAGTGACGGTATTGCTTTTTAGCCAGTTCAAGCATAATACGGTCTACGATGTCATGGACGCTTGTACGACTACCTTTTACCATAATATGATTGCGGTCATTTTTCTTCGTGATGATTTCGACCACATCACGGCGGCTGTCAAGCTCAATACCATGTCTTGAACGGATTTCCTCACGGATCAATTCAAGTGATTCAGACACACCCAGGTTAAATCCTTGAGCTTTATCATCGTCTACTTTACGATCTTTGATGACCGCGATATCTGTTGATAATCCACCGATATCCTGAATCAAGATGCGCTTATCAATCAAATCTTTGTTGATGATGTTTGAATTATTATCCATCACAAGGTTGATGAAAGCAGCAAATCCTTCAGGATAAACCTTTACTTCATCAAATTTAATATTCACTTTGATGCCTTGATAGCGTGGAGTGACAAGGAACTCGACCTGGTGAACCGAACCTACTAATCTTGAACGGTATCCAACATCTTTTCCTTCCTTTACTTCACGTAGGGGAAGACCTGTTCCAAGCGTATAGTTTGCTTCGATTACATTATTATTCTTTTTAAAATCCGATCCGTTACGGGCTGCATCCAAAGCGATAGAAGCAAACAGCATGACCAATGTTTGATCTTCTTCTGATTTACTGCTGCCCGGATCCAGTTCAGTCGAGTTATTGCTCTTTGTCGCAAGATTACCGACACGATAAATGGCATTATTGTCTTTCAGGGCAGGGGAGTGGACACGGATATGTATGCCGTCTAGTGGGTCTTGCGTATCCAGCTCCTCGATACCGATGATCGGACGGTCTTCAACATCCCTTGCGATGACGTTCGGAATATTCACCTCAGCGTCCATTTTTCCAAAAATACCTTTTAAAGAATCATTACCAACATCAATGGCTGCAATGCGAGAATTCGTCATTAAAAAATCATCCTTTCATTCATGAGTAAGAATTTGTCAAAACATTTCAACTCTTACTCTCAGAGTATACAATTTCCCGCCTCTGGTCAATCCTACTTTTCTATCGATTATAGAAAGAGCGAGTTTGTTGATTTGTACACATTTTTGTATCGTTGTACACATTAATTGTACACATACCTTTATATCAACATGTGTACTTGTTTGTGTACATGTATACTTTTTTGTATACAATTGTGTACGTTATTGTTTACATGTATACAAATTTGTAAACTTAATGATTTTTACATATTCTTACTCCAAATCATGCTCTTTCTACTACATTATGAAACCAGAAAACTACCTTTTTATTACATTTTAAGCAGCTAATCATTGAAGAGAAAAATGCTGATGGAAGAACGTATGTGTTGAAACTAACATGTCGTTAAACGACTCGATAAAAGGATAGAAAAAAGACATCGGCATTTTACACGCCGATGTCTTTAGGGAATGAAACGATTTATTGTGCCGTATATCCACCGTCGATGACAACTGCTTGTCCCGTTACACTCTTCGCTTGATTACTGGACAGGAACATTGCGTAATCGGCAATTTCACTGACATCGAGCAAGCGTTTTTGAGGGACTAACGGATAGATGACCTCTTCCAATACTTTTTCTAAAGGAACGTTGCGCGTAGTGGCAATATCCTTCAATTGTCCTCTTACGAGTGGTGTATCCACATAACCAGGGCAAATGGAGTTCACTGTAATGCCAAATGGAGCAGACTCAAGTGCCGCTACTTTCGTCAATCCGATCACACCGTGTTTGGCGCTGTTATAGGCAGCTTTCCCTGCAAAACCTACTAAACCGTTGATGGAAGAGACATTGATGATACGGCCGAATCCTTGTTTCTTCATGATAGGAAGAACGTGCTTGATGGCGACGAAAGGAGCCGTTAGCATAATCTTGATCATGAGCTCGAATTTCGCTGTCGGAAACTCTTCAATTGGTGATACATGCTGTAATCCCGCATTGTTCACGAGTACATCGATGCGTCCATATTGTTGGTAAGCTTTATCGATCATGTTCCGGATATCCTCTTCACTTGTTACGTCCGCTTTAAGGCCGATCGCTTCATATCCAAGGTCTTTAAGGTTTTCGGCTGCCGCCTTAACGCCTTCTTCATTCAGATCCGTCAGTACTACTTTACTTCCGTTTTCTGCATAGGATTTTCCTAATTCAAATCCGATTCCGCTTGCTGAACCTGTTATGACTACTACTTTATTTTCTACCATTTCCAAACACTCCTTTAAATTATATTAGACCGATGCTTGCCATAATGATCCCTGCAATTACTGCGATCGTAGGGATGACGAGGCCGACCATGAATACATCCTTATAACAGTCTTTATGGGTTACATTCGTCACTGCCAAGAGCGTCAGTAATGCTCCATTATGAGGCAGGATTGATGCACCTGAAGCAATCGATGCCATGCGGTGAAACGCTTCGGGACTTATACCCGTTGTCTGTGATAAGTGGTAATAGGTATCGCCAAGTGCCTGCATGGCAATTCCCATTCCACCTGAAGCAGAACCGGTGATCATGGCAAGGATCTGTACGATCAGTGACTCAGAGATCAAAGGATTTGACGAGATTCCCAATACTAGATCCGTGATGCGGTCAAAATCAGGTACACTCGTCACGACTGCACCGAAGCCTACTGCGGCACTTGTATTGATGATGGCCATCACAGAGCCTTTTGCCCCTTCATTGATGGAAGGGATGAATTTCTTATATCGGCTCAAATTGATTAGGAGAATCAGAACAATCCCTGCCAATAAAGAAGGGATGGCGTCCAATTTGATACCGTTCAATAACACGACAACCAAAAGTAACGGCAGCAAGGAGACAATCCAATTGGGTAAAGCTTGCTGCTCTTCATTGGACCCTGCCCCTGCTTGGCTGATTTCCTTAAAGGTATCACCGCTAGCAGCCATCTTCTTCTGCCTGCCCACGAGCCACAGATATCCCCCGACAGCCATGATGAGTGAGGATACTAAGCCCATCCATGAACCTGCCATCGGTGACGTGTGAAACGTCTTCATCGGAATCAAATTCTGTATTTGCGGAGTTCCCGGAACAGCCGTCATGGTGAACGTAAATGCCCCCAGCACGATCGTCGGGGCAATAAGCTTTCTAGATATATCCGCATTCCTGAATAAAGCCAAAGCGATGGGATAAATCGCGAATACCACGACAAAGAGACTCACGCCACCATAGGTCAGAACGGCCGAAGCGACAAGTACACCAAGAATGGCGCGCTTCTCCCCGATCAATTTAGTGATTTGGTAAGCAACCGATTTGGCAGCACCCATATCTTCCATCAGTTTTCCAAATACAGCTCCCAATAAGAAAATAGGAAACCACTGCTTGGCAAAGTTCACGAATCCCGACATATACGTGTTGGTATACGCATCCATCAGGTCCATACCGCTCATCAGCGCCACAATGCCTGCGACGATTGGTGCGATCCATATGATGGACCACCCCAGATAGGCAAAGACCATCAACAGGATCAATCCTATTAAAATACTAAACAACTTCTTTCCACCCTTCTAAAGAAAACAAAAAGAGAGTACGCGCTTTCACACCTCTCTTCCAACGTTTAAACAGTAAATTTTTTGACGTAAGAAATTTTACTCTTCTCCTATAAATAAGTAAAATGAATTAAAACTATACTTATCATGCAAAAAAGTTATAGATTAAAAAGGAGAGAAACCATTGGATATTCGACAGCTTACCTACTTTAATGAAGTGGCCAAATTCAAAAGTTTTACGAAAGCTTCAAATGTTCTTCATCTATCCCAGCCCACCCTTAGTAAAATGGTCCGGAGCCTGGAAGATGAACTGGAGATGGAACTGATTGACCGGTCCGCCCGTCAAATCGAACTGACTGAGGCGGGGGAAATCGTTTATGAACAGGGGCAGGTCATCCTGGAATCCCTTGATCACTTATCGACTCATCTGTATGACTTAATGAACTTAAAGAAAGGGAAAATCAAAATTGGAATCCCGCCGTTGATTGGATTTTTATTTTTCCCAAGCATCATAAAGGAATTTAAAACATTATATCCGGACATCCAGATACATCTGAACGAATATGGTGCCAATAAAGTGGAGGAAGAAGTGAGGGATGGGATGCTGGACCTGGGGGTGGTCGTCTTACCTATGGATCAAGAGCAGTTTGACGTCGTCCCCTTCGTTTCTGAGAAACATATGCTTTTTGTCCATCACTCTCACCCTTTGGCGGAAAAAGATTCGGTGGAAATGAACGAATTACATGATGAAGACTTCATCCTCTTCAGTGAAGACTTTGCCCTGCATGACAAAATCATTGAAGAGTGCAGAAAGGCGGGATTTTATCCAAAGGTCGCCTATGAGAGTTCACAGTGGGACTTTATAGGCGAAATGATCGGGCAAAATCTTGGCATTTCCATCTTCCCTCAATCCATTTCTAAAAAAGTGGACCAGGGAGTCGTAAGATCCATTCCCATCGTAAACCCGGTCGTTCCGTGGAACTTAGGGATCATCACGAAAAAAGGAAGATACGAATCGTTTGCTGTTCGTGAATTCAAGAAAATGCTGGATGACCGATAAAACCTATAACAATAATGCATACTTTTTATAAATTATATGTATTTTACGCATATACACTTACAGCGTTATAGTATTCCTGTAGCAACTTAGACAGGAGGAATGGAACATGAATCAAGACAGATATCAAAACGGTTTGGATAAACTGATGGAATATACACTGACCGATAATATAGAAATCTCCACTCATCTCAAAATCTCGGAAGCACTGGAAGATATCGCTCCCGATGTGGGAAAATACATCATCGAATTTGCCTATGGTGAAATATATACTAGGAAAGGATTGACGAATAAACAGCGCGCCCTCGTCACCATTTCCTCCCTTGTGACACAAGGAACGGAGCCCCAGCTTGAGCTCCATATCAACACGGGACTAACAGCAGGGTTAACGGAGGAAGAAATCGTCGAGAGCATCACTCATTTAATTCCTTATACCGGATTCCCACGCGTTCTTAATGCGTTAACGGTTGCGAAGAAAGTATTCGCTATCCGTCATGAGGATAAACACTGATCAAAAAAGAGACCTGATGAATTGTTCAGGCCTCTTTTTCGTTAGATTGCTTTATTTAGGTCTTTCACCTCTAATAATATCCTTACCCTTACTATGATCAATTGGACATCACCAAGGGCCTCCTGAGCCTCTTAAAAGGTTGGTGGATGAGACTCATGACTAATTTAAGAAGAGGTGCCCTTAATTTGCTGGGCGCCTCTTTCTTGCTTTTTATTTCAACCCCTGTTTCCTTTGAGCCGTTCTATTCCAGATAACAATAACCGCTATGAGAAGTACTACACAAATCCCAACAAATATAGCAATCAAAAGAGAAAGGGAAGAAGATGATTGACTGTCTTCTTCCAATCCCCCTAATCGGGCCGATTCGGATTGACTGAACAGTTTCAGATTTACAGCTTTTGCTTTTATTGTATTGGTATCTTTTTCTTCACTGTAAAAAATTCTATCTTTCAGCTCGTTCAACCCGTTGCTTGGACGCCCTTCAAAGGTCAGGCTCTTCTGTTCATCGGGAATTTTTATCTTCTGGTTTGTTGATGACTGATCATGGATCAGGTCACTGTTTTTTTTGAACTTATTTTCCTGATAATCGTTCGGTATCAATTCGTTTATGTTTGTACCTGCAAATATAGGTGAACCGAACAACATCATGACACTGACGATGCATGTCAGGAGAAGAAGGATTTTACCCCTCATAAGCTTCCGAACTCTCATCGGTTTGGGTATTAGAGCGCCTATTCAACAATACTTGTAAGACGGCAAGACCAATCACGACCAATCCCAAAATAATGACAGCTTGATTGAAAAGTGACTCCGTGCCGTATTGAATCGACATATACACAGTAGACATCGGATCTTTAAAATTGAAATTCGGCGTAGTCAAGGCTAATAGTGGTGTCACAAACAGGGTGATGAGCCCTACAGAAACAAACCAGCCCACTAAACGATGTGCCACAAAAGCCACTCTGACAAGTCCTGATGCAGTCAATAATAGAAGGATCGTAAAGACCGTCCACTCGACAGAACGTGATTCCACCAACGGATAGATGTCCAACCCATACAGACTGATCACGAATCCGACAATCATATTCAGGAGGAGAAAAATAACTCCTTGAATCCAAAGAGGTGCATTTTGGAAGTAATAGCTTGTATATCCGATAAGTAAGCTGGATAACAAGACGATAAACAGGATAACAACCGGTGGAAGAACGCTCGCACTCTTCTCTTCCGGAACATCACCCTTTACGTTTAAAGGATTTGTTAAGAAATCATATACATACCCATTGGATTGTCCGTCAACGAACGCATTTCCGAGGACGCTGAATACATCATCACGGATCAATTGAGTGGAAGCTACATTCGTTGCCCACTTATTATTCAAGGTATCCGCATCACTTTGTACATTGGATACATTTGATTGAAGCTCGTTCGTATAGGAAACGATTGTACTTTGGCTTTCATTCACTGTATCCAGGAAGGAATGGATCGACTTGATTTCACTTCCGATTTGCTTTTGGTTCCCTACTAAATCAGGACCTGCTGCTCCCTGAACAGGAGTTGGAGCCGCTTGTTCAGGCTGCTGGATTCTATTTAATACATTTGTTGCCTCTTGATTAATCGCATTCAGGCTCTCTGTAACCTGTGCTTGCTGATCATCTATGGTTTGATTGTATTCAGCAGCAAATACAGTGTAAGAGTCTTGAAGTGTAATAAGGGCATCCTCAGTAGTCGGCAACCCTGTATTTAATTGTTCCCACTCCGCTTGTTCCGTCTGACTCACTTTCAAGATCTCATTGACCTCATTTTTAAGATCTTCATCCTGAAGAACGGCCGCTTTCACTCCATTCTCCGTTAACATCCCGTTTAGAGTCGCTTCATAGCGATCGAGGTAAGAGTAGTACTGTAGAAGATCCATAAGCTTATAGTTATTAATCCCGCGGGAAAAATAGCCATATAAGGTGTTTCTCCTATTTTCCGATAAAGCGGCTGAGTTCAGGATCGAACTCTCCTTATCCTCAATTTCGGCAACGATATTCGAAATGTTATCTGAGAACATCTCCAATTGGTTTATGAGAGCTTCATTTGTCTCAGTCAATGTCTTGACTTGATCTTTGAGCTCTTCATTTTCGGTTGTAAGAGTTTCAACCTGTTTGGTCAGTTCATCAATTTTATCAATCAGTGTCTGATTATCTTCAAGAAGTCTTGATACTTCTCCCAACAGTCTATCCACTTCGGCCTGAAGAGGGTTCTCAGAACTATTATTTTTCCCTTGCAGCTTCGTTCGGACCTGTAGGATGCGATCATTGATCGTTTGAATATTGGTCACAGCTGCCGTTATGTCTTCGGGTGTTGGTACGGTTAAGTTAGTCAGTGTTTCTTTCAACGTATCGATTTCCGCAGAAATAGCTGTCAGCTCCGTTATTTCCGGTTCTAAATTCGGTGGTGCCGGAGAAGGGTCAGTTGGTTCCCCTGGCTCGGTCTCTCCTTCCTGTGAGGAAATCACGACCTGGTGAGGGGCGGGATCCTCTCCATCTTTTGGCGGCTCAGGAATCTCAGGTGGGGCAGGTGGATTGAAGATCTCCCCATCTCCTTCAGCCAACTTATTATTAAGCTCGAAAATATTTCCTTGCAGGTTATTCAGCGTTGTTGTGTCCTGAAGCTGCTGATAGAAATTCAACACTCTTTCCTGAAAGGAGTAGAAATCTTCCACCTGTCTACCTACTTCTTCAAATCTGCGCTTCTGCAGGTCGGTGAATATCTCCTGGTTTGTATCCATATTGCTATTCAACTGAGTCAAACCTGCCGTTAAAGCCTCACTTTGCTCTGAGAATAGTGATTTGGACTTTAAGTAGCGCGGCTGCTGGTTTTCAGTTGATTCATTGATCATCTGTACGGATTGTGACTGAATATCCGCTAATAATTGCTTTTGATTATCCTGATATTCTCTATATTGGTTCACATATTCTACGAAGCTTGAAAGGCTTTGTTCAAAGGATTCCAACGTATTTTGCTGTTGTGGTGTCCGACTGTCAGCCTGCTGGATCGAGTTTTGAAGATTTGATAGCATCGATGTCTGCTGTTCGATCTGACCAGCGAGATCCTTTGAACTAGGTTTATAGAATGCCAGCATCGTTTCTTGGAATGTCTGTTCTTTTTGTAAAATTTCATCGAATTCCGCCCGGATATTCTCCATATCCGCTGATACATAATTCCAATAAAGGGAGGACATTTTATGATTGACCCTTTTGGTGGCCTTTTCGATTTCCAACTGCACCTTTTCTTTATTTACAGCATTCAGTTGGGGTTGAACTTTAAAATTCAGGTTAGTCTTTTCCGGTCTTTCTTCATCATATGTCATGACTTTGTCAGAGAAGTCCGAAGGGATATAGACCACTGCGTCATATTTTGAACTTTGAAGACCGTTTTCTCCTGCACTTCTGCCAACGACTGTCCATTCAAAGGAAGATTGATCCTCCAATATGGACGTAACATCCCCACCAAATGCCAAGGGCTCCCCATCTACTTCTGTCCCTGCATCTTCATTCACAATAGCAATGGCTTTAGTGGCGTTTTCTTTCACTTTCAGCGGGTTTTCACCTACTGAACGGAAGAATAGAAGAGGAGTTGCAAGAATCATCATGACCGCTAATAAAAGTTTGAACAGGCTTACCTTCTCTGTCATGCGTGTACTTTCCTTTCCGTTACCATAAGTGGTATTTGAATTTTGATTTCTTTTCCATTCTCAATATAATAACCAAAACCAGGCTGGATTTCCGGCTCTCTCCGGTCATAACTGAGAGTGAATAGAGTTTGTTCTGATTTCTTCATCAACACAAGGGCTTGTCGAATTTGTTTCATTTCAACCGTTAATGTATCGTAGCCTTTCGTTAACTCACTGTTGTTTCCGGAAACGATCACACAGAAGCCTAAGTGACTGTAATTTTTCATGCACTTCACAATTTTGTCCTGGAGAAGGGGATCCAGATTTTGCAGGAATCTTGCATACCCATCCACGATCAACATCACAGGAGAGAAGGATGGGAGAGTGCTTCCCTTTTGAATGGATAAGTTATATTGCTCTTCTCTTGAACTGAATAGCTCCTCCACTCTGTTAAGCCACATGGAAATATGCTCTTTGTTTTCCATATATACAACCTTGTCTTCCCTCATCAAATTCGATAATCCCCTGTCTATGGAATCGAAGATCGCAATATGTTCACTATCCTGGAGGAGTGCTGTGTTGGCTAATACTTTCAACACATTTGTTTTCCCTTTTTGTGCCTGTCCCAATACAAGGCAATGCTTTGTTTTCTTGAAGTTCACATACACTGGTTCAACCGTCTCTTCATCCAGCCCGATCGGCAGCAGGCCTGCTTTTATCCGTGAATCTGTATACTGGGTGAAGTTGACCATGGTCAGTTCTGTCGGCAACATCGGCACCGGTTTAGGTGAAGACAAGCCCTTATATTTCTCTTTCAATAACTGAATATCTTCTTTCAACAGATTCAGCTGTTCATAATCATCTTTTCCTTCAGTAGGTAGGAAGACTTGAGAGAAGTAAGCCGTATCTTTCTTAACGATCGCTCTGCCTGGAATGGCTTCCGGAGAAAAAGGTAATCTCCCTAACATCGTATACGCCTCTGAACTGTCCATTAAATAGTGGACGATTTTCGTTTTGAGATTATTCATCAACGACTGTCGTACAGAATTTACACGTGTAGCTGTAAAATACATATATACTCCAAGCGATTGGCCATCCCTCGCAAACTGATTGATCTCTGCTTCAAGCTCCTGCATCTCTTCTTTGACCAGATCAAAATTATCAATGGTCACAAATAAAAGAGGAAGTTTATCTTCACTTACCGTGTTATACATCTTGATGGAACTGACCTCTTGTTTTTGGAAGAGTTGTTTTCTGCGTGCCAGTTCATCGTCTAAAATCCCAATGAATTTCTCTATTTTCCTCTCTTCGTCAATCAGGAAGTAATCTGCCGTATGAGGTAGCTGTTTCAGTGGCAGCAATCCGCCATTCCCAAAGTCGAGAAGATAATAATGGATCTCTTCCGGGGTAAACTGTGTAGCCATGCCCATTAATAACGTAATGAGCGTTTGGGTCTTCCCGTACCCGGATGAACCGAAGATACCAACATTACCGTCCTCAATCACCTCATAATGATATGGGGTCTGGCTCTGTTTCTCCGGCTCGTCCACCATGGAGAGGAGGATTTTATTCTCCTCAGTCTGGGCGAATCCTGTTCTGTAAATCCGATTGGATAAAGGAGGGAGCCAAGGACTGGATAACTTCTTCAAGTCCATTTGATTCTGCAATGCTTCGATCCGATCGACTACGGCGTCGATTTCACTGGTCATTTCTTTTTGACTGCCGGGATTCGTCGATACTTCGGATAAAGGAATGAGTCCCAGATCCGTGACGATCGCCACTTCATCCTCTGCTTCAAAGGACTCCTCCTGGTAAGGGGCACCGCTCCAGGCTGATTGGAATAAGTCATACACTTCATTGTTTCCAACCTGTAGGTATCCTCTTCCTGTCACCGTCAGGGATGCTGCATCTCCATTTTTAAGGATTTCGCGGCTGTCCTCTGTGTTTTGTACTTTCAAAGCAACTCTAAAACGGGCATTACTCCAGATTTGATTGTCTATGACGCCGCCCGGCTTCTGGGTGGCAAGAATAAGATGAACCCCCAGGCTACGACCGATACGGGCTGCACTGACCAATTCTTTGATAAACTCCGGCTCTTCACTTTTTAATTCCGCAAACTCATCCGAGATGAGGAATAAATGGGGAAGGGGCTCTTCCGTTTTCCCTCGTTTGTAGAGACGCGTGTAATCGTTAATATGATTCACTTCATAACGATCGAATAAGCGCTGTCTCCGTTTCAGCTCACTCTTAATGGAGGCAAGCGCCCTGGTACTGAAGTTCTTACTTCCCTCGATATTGGTGATCGTTCCCAATAAGTGAGGAATGTTCTTGAACGGTTGGGCCATTCCCCCGCCCTTATAATCGATTAACAGAAACGCTACTTCATGGGGATGGAAGTGAACCGCTAACGATAGAATATATGTCTGCAGGAATTCACTCTTACCTGATCCAGTCGTCCCTGCAAGTAATCCGTGAGGCCCGTGGGCCTTTTCATGCAAGTTAAGCTCGACGATATCTTCCTTACCTTTTAAACCGACAGGCACAGCCAGCGACTTAGCTGATTCTCTCGATAGCCAATTTTCTTCAATCGGCAGTTGATCCACATCCCTCACTCTGAGCATGTCGAGGAAAGACACGCTTGTAGGGATCGAGTTAGTCATCCCGATCTGATGGTTAAGGGTTCGCAGGGTTCTTGCATATTTCTCATTTCCGTCATGCTCATACCCATCCATGGTGAAAGGAATCTTTACAGCTTTCTTATCCTGAATCAGGATATCCCCGTCGTTATCATTAATGTAACGGACGAGTGTGTGAACATTATCTGATAAGCTTTCTTTGGCCTCTGCCGCGAATATGACAGACATCCCCAGGTGTCCATACTCCCCTTCCAGGTATTCCAGGATCACATGGTCAGAAATAAGCTGATGATTCGTGATGACAAAGACGAAATGAGGAGCATATCTTACCTTTTCTGAATCTTCATCTATATCTCTTTCACGCAGGATTTCATAAATGGAGGAGAGGATTTGATCCCTCGTTTTCTCGTTGTAAATGAACCCTTTTGCAAAGGACTGGGGTAATTGAAAATGGGGTAACCATTTCATCCACTCCCAATCCTGGTACTCTTCTTCATGAAAGATGGAGACGAATCGTACATCATGGTAGCTATGAAAGAACGTCAATTGGCCGATAAGCTGGTGAATCTCGTTTTTGTAGACGGATTCTTTCCCGATCAAACCGATGGCCCCTTTATGAAGATCGGCTGTTACCGGTAATTGTTCGATTTCCCGATAGGCCTCTTCTAACTTCTGTGATTCTTCCAATAGCTCATCCATTTCACGATTGGACATATCGGAAGAATTCACCGAAATACTGTAGCTGGCAGGTAGCTTCCCCCTGCCCAATCGGAACTGAAGGAAGTCGGGACTTTCAATCGTCCTCTCCCAAAGCCTGTCGGAAAGCTGATCTGTCAGGTACTTCATTCTTTCAAATGAAGGGAAATGAAATTGAAGGACATCGGACTGTCTCTCTGCAAGGGACTGAAGCTCTTCCCTTTTATTCTCCAAGTATTGAGTATAGATGCGTTTTCTGCGTTCCTGAGATTTCTTTTTGCTGCTTTTATCTTTGAAGAACTGGACGGTCGATGTAACAAGGGTGGTGGTGAACATGACCATCGAGATAATGATGAAAATTCCCCTCGGAATGACAATGGCTACAATCCCCATGACGATCAGCATCATGAGTGGAGGGAGGATGATTAACCACAAACTCCGGTTTGTATCACTGGATTCCTGACTCGGAAAGGATAATTGAACCTTTTCATCCGGCAGATCGTAAACCATCCTCGGTGTACGGCGGTAATTGGGATATTTCTTCTGCATCTCGGACATCGGTCTCACAGTTTCCACTAACGAAGTCTGATAGTCTTCGATACTATGTATCTCGATTAAATCATCCTCTAACAGGGTAACGGATAAGAAAGCAGTAAATAGAATGTCACCAGTTTGTAGCTTCTGTTTTCCTGTAACCAAATGACCATTTAGATATAGAGAAGAAGAATCACCCGTTGCTACTATCCATCCACCATCGGAATCCTTGTACCAGAAGCAGCTTGCTTCCCTGTTCCCGTATGGATGATAGATCGTTGCTTCAGGTTCCACAGTCGACATACTGATTTCTTCTTTATGGCCTATATAAAAGATCTCCGCCTTTGGTTTGAATGAAGTGATGATGATATGCAGCTCATTATCCCCGATCTGCAGGCGATGATCACTGCCTGGTTCAAGGATGCTGCCTTCTTCCCCTTCACGATGAAGACGGAAGGTTGATCCGAATTTCTCTATTTCGACAGTTGAAGGCAAGGACAGGATCGTGATCGTATCTTCTATTTGGGGACCCAAAGTGATTTTTTTGTTTTCATCCTTCAAGAGGATCGTTTGATAATAATGGTCGTGAAAAACCCATAGGGCATACATGTGCTCACCCCCCTGTTAGTTTGTTTTCTTCTTATCATCTTTTGGTTTTGAATCTGCAGGTGCAGATTCCGTTCCATCCGTAGCCGGATCTGCTTTTTCTTCAGTCTGCTGCGGCTGCTCTATCGACTCTGTCGGCTGTGATGATTGTTCCTCTTCCAGAGCCTTCATTTCTTCTTCATATTCAGCAATTTCACTTTCAATTTCATTTAGTTCCTGTTGTCTTTCTTCGCTATCAAGGTCTCCGTCCGCCTTCACTTGTTCCCTGTATTTTAAGAGTCCAAATAGGATCAGATCGCGGTCCTCTAAGAAACGGGCGGTTTCCAAGGCTTCTTTCGCCTTTCCTCTTCCGATATTGATCCAATACTCATAATAAAGAGGATCTGATTGAAGGGAGACCGTGTTGCGCACATTTTCCTTTTGATCCTCGGTCAAGGATTCATTAATGATATAGGAAAGGGCAAGCTGGTATTGAGTGACCTTAGGTATTTCATCGATTTCATATGGTTGGAGCTCCGTCACAACGTCACTATATTTTTCAAGCAGGAAACTCTCCTGTGCCGCTACCACCCTGTCCTGCTTTGGATTCATAAAGAAAAGAGAATAAATGGAGTAAAGGATGGCAGGGACTAAGCATATAGAGACCCCAAGAAGAACATACCGATTGACCTTCCATTTCTTCTTGCTGACCTTTACATATAAACGTTCAGTTTTCTTGGCCTCTGCGATGGAATGGTTCAACACTTCACTTAATTCCTGCAAGCTCCCCGCTTCCAGAATGGCCTTTGTAATGGAAGATAACTTTAATGTTCCATTGAATTTTAAGTAGTCCTCGAAACGATGCTGTAAATCTACAATGGCTGCTACCGTGGCTTTCGTTTCTTTAAGCAGGAGCTCCTGGTCTCTTTCGTATGGGGGAAGACTCTCTTTCACACCGTAGTGAAGGAAATGTGGTGTCATCCCCTGGTCAAATACAATGTTTTCGGGACATATTATGAGGTGGAGGCGTGACAGCGCATGTCTTTGAATCTTCTGCACCAACTGATAGGCAGTCATCAAACGTTCTTTCTCATTTGCCTTTAATTGAGGATGAAACGAGAAGGACTCCGGTACGGTATTCACGATGCATAATTCATCATTTTCCATGGTGATTTCTCTTTGGATGAAAGGGGATAATTCCTTCAGGAAGCCGATCTCCGTTACGTCATCCAATTTAATTTTTTCTTTTTGAAAAATAAGCGCGATCCGATTTTCTTTTCTATGTATTACGGCTTCCAGCTTTTCTTGTAAGTAAGATCCACTTTTTTGTGCCATTCTATTGGTCTCCTTTATAAAATTTCAATTCGATCTCCCGTATGGATCCCTGCATCGACCAGCCGTATATTGCCTGGAACCACTTTATGCTTGTTGGCAATCCGTATCCAATAGCCATCCCTGGTTTCAGCCGTAAGCTTTTGGGACTGCCATACAAGATCAATCAGTTTTTTCACAGTATGATAATTTGATAGTCTGAGATCGAAAGAATTCTCATCATAACGATTAAGATCAATGGTGATTTCTATATACATGTCCGGGTTCACCTCATAAGGAAGGAGCGCCCCACATAATGATAAGCGCTCCTTCATGTTTAAAATGGATTGGGATAAACTTATCCGCGAATTTGATTAGCGATCTGAGCATCTGCATCTTCAAGAGACTTGGCTGTGCTTGTCAACTGCATAGAGATGTCTTCAAGAAGCTGTTGCATTTGCAGGAATGAAGGACGAAGTGTTTGATATTGTTCACCAAACGCACGGCTTGATTCACCTTCCCACATACCTTCCAACTCAGAAATCATATTGTCAAGGCGTGAGATCTGTTCACCCACTTGGCTGCTTTCGCTTGTGTATCGATTTGACATACTAATCAATTCTGCTGGGGTAACACGAATAATTCCTGACATGTAATTCCTCTCCCTTAATTAAAATTGGTGGTAATCATCTATTTCAAATCAGAATACCCAAATAAGAAACATGAAATCAACTAAACTATGTAACCCGTTTTCGCTTAATATCCTTATAATTACAATTGTTTCCACACTTCCAATATCATACTATTATAAACATACATATAAACACAATTTTTACAGGAAAAAGGAAACTTTATAACTACAGGAATAATCAATTTCAGGTCATTTGATATAAGATCTACTATCGTTCATTAGGTAAATAGTATGAAAAAAATTACTATAGGCTCCCCTGTATTCACGAATCAGCAGATTCAAGATTGGATAATCCTATCAATTAGTTACAAGTACTTACTATATATCCTTATTTTTACTTTTATAAACCGTATTTTTTATAAAATTTTCTTATATAGAATTTTTTTAAAAGATCCATTTAGCACCTTAAAAAACCTCACTCCTATCATTTTGGAGTAAGGTTATAATTTATTTCCTTATAATTCTTCTACATTTTGTTTCGGTTCATTCAGGTCATACGTCACATTGTACTCTTCGGCAAGAAGTTCCATGTCCGAATGATAGGCGTCCACCAGTTTGTAATACTCCTCCATTTTGGTATTGGATTCATTGATCAAACCTTCATCCTGGTCTTCAATTGCCTTCTTTTCAAGAATGAGGGCATCATAAAAGGTCTGGGTTGCCGTCACGACCCGGTCCGCCATTTCTTCAAGCTCAGGGATCCCCGCCTCAATCCCCTGGGCTTCATTCAGGGCTTTCTCGTAGGCTGGTATGGTGATGGTGGTCAACTCCCTGTAAACGGTTTGATCATCCGTATAGTTGACTCCTGATACGGAGGCCAGTGACTGGAAGGCGACGACTTCATATTCTGCCACCTTATAGATATCCTCGTTGATGAATTGAAGGATTGCCTTTTGCTTATCTGCTTCCTTCATCTTTTCGTTTTCCGATTCATCACTGATCAGATCCACTTTTTCCTTCTTAGTGCTGCCGGTCTCCGCCTCCACTTCCTGATCCTTATTAATCGAAATCTGCACTTCACCACATCCACTTAACAGAACGGCTGTTATCAAGGCTAACCCGAGAAGTTTCTTCATGATTTAATTCCTTTCTTATGCAATTGGGTCAATTGCTTTTAGAAGTTAAATACCCATCTTTTGTAAAAATAATCTAAATATTTCTAAATAAAACAGTTCCTATCTTCAGTCATATGGCAAACGCATGCAATTTCCTATACACTTTATGTAAACAGCAAGAATGAGTGGTGAAAGAGTTGAAATTATTGTTAATCGAAGATGATACAACCCTATTCAATGAAATCAAGGAACGGCTTTCCCAGTGGTCCTATGAAGTATATGGAATCAACGATTTCAATCATGTCATGCAGGAGTTCACCGAGGTGAAACCGGATCTTGTGATCATTGATATTCAATTGCCTAAATTCGACGGATTCCACTGGTGCCGGATGATACGCTCACATTCCAATGTGCCGATACTGTTCCTGTCCTCCCGGGATCACCCGACGGACATGGTCATGTCCATGCAACTCGGGGCAGATGATTTCATCCAGAAACCCTTTCATTTTGATGTCCTGATCGCAAAGGTTCAGGCCACTCTCAGAAGGGTGTATAACTATAACACCGAACAGGTGAGCATCAAGACCTGGTGCAGTGCAACCGTTGACTTTGAACGGAATACGGTATCCAATGAAATCGGTTCTATCGAATTGACGAAGAATGAAATGTACATATTAAAACTTCTTATTGAACAGAAGAATAAGATTGTCAGCAGAGATGCCCTGATAAACAGCCTCTGGGATGACAAGCGGTTCATCAGTGACAACACGTTGACCGTCAATGTGAACCGCCTCAGGAAGCGCCTTGAAGAGATCGGACTCGGCCGCTTCATTGAAACGAAGGTCGGGCAGGGGTATCTGGCCATTGAAGAGGATTCGCCATGATCCGTACATTCTTATGGGAACGGAAAAGCTGGATTTCATTCGTGCTTGGACTCCACCTGTTATGGATCTTTATCGCCTTTATCGATACAGCCATCCCGTTACAACCGATCATATATATGGTGTTTCTGTCGCTGCTCTTTTTCACTGTTTTTGTGTTCATCCGCTATCAGAAGGAAACCCGATTCTTCAAACGATTGAAAGAATGGGATCATAACCTCAACATGACAGGGGTGGATGCCCCGGATACTCCCTTCCAGGAAATCGTTTCGGATAGTCTATCGGAGCAGGCAAACCTTTTGAGAAAGACAGCAACTGAGAACCGAATCATGCTTGAACAGGAAAAGGACGACCTTCTGTCCTGGATCCATGAAGTGAAAACTCCGCTGACTGCTATGCATTTGATGATTGAGCGTTTGGGAGAGGACCCTGTGAAGTCTCATTTAAAATATGAATGGCTGCGCATCCACCTTTTGTTGGATCAGCAGCTGCACCAGAAACGTATGTCTTTTATGGAGAATGATTTATTCATTGAAGACACCAATCTCGAATCTGTTATTTTTCAGGAAATAAAGACCTTGCAATCCTGGTGTATTCAGAAGGGGATCGGATTTGATATTCAACTTGAGGTCATAAACGTGCTGAGCGATGCGAAATGGCTCTCTTTTATGATCAGGCAGCTTTTGACTAACGCTGTTAAATATAGCTCTAAAACGGATATTGCCATAGTAAGCGAAAAAAGAGCTGGAAAAGTGACTCTCTCTATACAAGACTTCGGCAGGGGAATAGACTCCAGGGACCTGCCAAGGATCTTTGAAAAAGGATTCACCTCGACCACCGACCACAATGATCATGCTTCTACGGGAATGGGCTTATACTTAACCAAGAGAGTGTCAGAACCTCTGCTGATTTCCATAGATATTGAATCCAAACGGGAAGAAGGGACCCGGGTCACCCTCACCTTTCCTGAGAAAAATGATTTCGTCCAACTTACCGGCGTGTGACAAAAATGTCACATGCTTTTCTGTTTTGTTCGAACAATAAAAGGAAAACAACCTTCCTGCTTTTTATAATAAAGGTATCAAATCAAAGGAGTTTTAAGTGATGACTATACTGGAAGCAAGCAAACTTCATAAAAGCTACGGAAATAAATTCAATAAGCAGGAAGTGTTAAAGGGGATCGACCTGTCGATCCAAAAGGGTGAATTCGTCAGTATCATGGGGGCGTCGGGTTCCGGAAAGACGACTCTCCTAAATGTCCTATCCTCCATCGACAAAGTCAGTGAGGGCTCGATTAAGATTGAAAGCAATGAAATGACGATGATGAAAGAAAAGCAGCTCGCACAATTCCGAAAGAATCACCTCGGCTTTATCTTTCAGGATTACAACCTGCTCGACACGTTGACGGTGAAAGAAAATATCCTTCTGCCATTATCCATCACCAAGACCCCTAAGAAAGAAGCCGATCAGAAGTTCAAGGACCTTGCTTCGGAACTCGGCATCCTTGAACTGAAAGATAAATATCCGAACGAAATCTCAGGCGGGCAGAAACAGCGGACATCAGCCGCCCGTGCCTTCATCCATGAACCAAGCATCATTTTCGCAGATGAACCGACGGGGGCCCTGGACTCGAAATCGGCCTCTGACCTCTTGAACAAACTGAGTGAGCTGAACCAAAAGCTGAAGGCGACGATCGTCATGGTCACCCATGATCCCGTAGCGGCAAGCTACTGCAGCCGGGTCGTTTTCATCAAGGACGGGCAAATCTATACCCAATTAAATAAAGGTGAGCAGGAAAGACAGCATTTCTTCAGTGACATCATGAAAACCCAGGGTGTGCTCGGCGGGGTGCAGAATGAACATTAATACCCTTATATTCAGAAATCTGAAGAAGAACCTGAAGAATTATTACCTTTATGTATTTGCTTTAGTTTTTAGTGTTGCCCTTTATTTCGCTTTCGTGACCCTTCAGTATGATCCATCCATGGATGCAGCGAAGGGAACCATCAAGGGTGGGGCAGCAGTAAGGGCAGCATCTGTCCTGCTGGTCGCCATTGTCTCGATCTTCCTTTTATACGCCAATACCCTATTCATTAAGAGAAGAAGTAAAGAAATCGGGCTATTTCAGCTGATCGGCATGACAAAGAATAAAATCTTCCGCATTTTAAGTGTAGAAAATTTCATCCTATATTTTGGAGCTTTGATACTTGGTATCTTAATCGGGTTTTCCTTCTCCAAGTTAATCATCATGATATTATTCAATATAACCGGCGTTGAAGCGATTGCCACACTGCATTTCTCGGCCAAGGCCCTTCTCCAGACCATCATCGTGTTCTGTGCGATTTACCTGCTGATCATGCTGATGAACTTTGTATTCATCAAAAGACAAAGCATCTTATCCCTTTTCAGAGTCCGATCTTCAACGGAAACGAAAGTGAAAAAGATGTCCAAGTTTGAAATTGTGATCGGAATCTTTGGCATGATTCTAATTGCCTCCGGGTATTATGTATCTTCTAAATTGTTTGGCGGGGACTTCACGACCATGCCAGAACTTTATGGAGCCATGCTATTTATTCTCGGCTCGGTGATTCTGGGTACCTATCTTTTTTACAAAGGATCTGTCAGCTTTATATTTAATGTCATCCGTAAGAAAAAGGATGGTTACTTAAACATCAACGAGGTCCTGTCTCTTTCATCCATCATGTTTAGGATGAAATCCAACGCCTTATTGTTGACGATTATTACAACAGTCTCGGCACTGGCTATCGCACTACTATCTTTGAGCTATATCGGGTATTATTCAGCTGAAAAAACGGCTGAAAATAATGTCCCGGCGGATTTTTCATTAATAAACAAACAAGACTTCAATGATTTTAAAGAAACCCTTTTGAATGATGGTATTGAATTCAAAAAAGAGGAAATTGAAGTCATCAGAGCTCTCGTTAACTTGGAAGACATTGCAGACTCTGAATTTAGTGAATTGAACGGATCACAAGATGCCATGCCTACTGCTGTCATCAGTGAAAAAAGTGTAGAAGGTGTTGACGTAAAAATAGACGAAACGGTCTTTACAGGCTATAGCGACTTACTTCAAAAGCTGATGCCACTACACGATTCCGGCAAGACAGAGCTGAAAGGAAAGACGAAGAACATAAAGCTCAAATACTTGGGAATGCGGGATGAATACCCGATCTCTGGGTGGTTTACAGGGTTCGGTTCACCTGCGGTCATTGTGGATGATGATGTTTTTCAGCAGCTAAAAAAGGATCTGGATCCAGAAATTCAGAGAGAATCCTCCCTTTATATCGGTGTGAACATCGAGAAGGAAAAAGACGTAAAGAAAGCAAACGACCTCTTTCATGAATTAAATCTAGTTGAAAGATGGGGGAACACTTCACAGTACGACATGAAAGCCGAACAAAAACAAAGCATGGGCCTCACGATGTTCATCGTCGGCTTTCTCGGCCTCACCTTCCTGATCACATCGGGCTGTATCCTCTACTTCAAACAGATGGACGAAAGTGAAGATGAGAAACCGAACTATACCATTTTACGAAAATTAGGATTCACCCAAGGTGACTTATTGAGAGGCATTCAAGGTAAGCAGCTCTTCAGCTTCGGGATCCCTCTCCTCATCGGACTTCTGCACAGTTACTTTGCGGTTCAATCAGGATGGTTCCTATTCGGGGCCGAAGTCTGGACGCCGATGATCATTGTGATGGTTTTATATACGGTGTTATATTCGGTCTTTGGTGTATTATCGGTTTTGTATTATAAAAAGGTGATTAAAGCGGCGTTATAAACGGATAGAGCCATCCCTGATAAAAGTTGGGATGGCTCTTTTATGTAGTGCGGTATTCCTTTTCCGCCATCTTTTTCACGATAGCGTGTTTTCTATACCTATTTTAAGATTCTGGGACGTAGACAAGCAATGAAAGATAAGATTATAAGAAGTGCTTCCCCCTGAACGGCAAATAATGTTACGTAATCCTCTCCGTCCAGAGCCCAACTGTTTTTATTCAGAAAGAATAATAGAGTGAATAACAGAAGGAGAACATTACTCTTTATGAGAAAAACAAAACCTCGTTTAATTGAAAAGAATTTTTCATCTTTTTTGTTACCTTTTTTGCTGAATTTTGAAGTTAAATATTCTACTACAGTTAGTTGAACAACTTCAAAAAAACTCTTGAAAGAGCTACTAGTGGCAATGATTTGATCATCATTTACTTTCTCATGATTAATCGACCATATGTATTCTTCTGCGGGAATGAATAGATAAACATCCTCTGTTTTATTAGCCGTACTATTTACATAAGTAATGTGGTTGGTTTTTTGTCCATTAGCTTTAAATGCTTCCAAGAATAAGCGAATTTGAAAGGCCTGACTCTGGTCATTAATCATGCGATTAAGCTCTTTTTCCTCAATAGCATGAATCATATCGAAGGTACTGGTAGCAAGATCCAGATTTATCTTGGCCGGATCTTCATCGACTTCAATGTTAAGATTGTAGAATTCACACACTATCAATGAAACTTCCTTATCTAAATTCTGATAAAAAAAAGTGTGTTTAGAACGATTGATCCTTTCAAAAAGAGCCAGTTGCTTATCTATAGAATGGATTAATAACTTTTCTTCCCCATTCTCAAAGCGGACATAGTGTTCTGACTTTCCAATATCATCTATTATCTTTCTAAATTCTTTCGAGTTATTTTTGGATTCACCTATTTCCTGATCCCTTTTTTCTTTGTGTTTATTGCTTTTTCTCTTCAGTTGGTTCGCTTTTTTGCTAAATCCTGCTTGCTTTAAGCCGTTGATAAGTTCCGTTGTTGAAAGATTAAAGATTGTTTCCTTCTTCATGCTATGTCCCCCTAAAGATCATTCCTTTTACTATTAATCAAAGATACCAACTATTCCAAACCCTATCCACATAAGAGATATGAAAAAACCTAGGCCCAAAAGCTTGTTAACCAGAAAAGGAAGACGGTTTAATACATTTTGAACATAATAGTTTATACCTGAAGTGAAAATAGCCACGTATTTATAGAAGTAGCTGCCTAGACTATCTTTTTCTTCAAAGACATTTACTTCATATAATGCAATAATCAACCGTTGAGTAAAGATAGAAATAAAAGCAAACACGCAATTAGCCGCAATCATTAGAGGGACGAAGGCACTTGGAAGAGGAATATTTATTCCAGATAAAGAAAAAGAAATAAGAGTCATTACTATAACCATTAAAATAAATCCTAGCATTTTCTTTTTATTAAACATGCGTGGAGTCTCCTAAAAAAAAGTAATCAAGTATTTCCTGATTTATCTTTTCAAAATAAGTATCAATTTTTGTAGGTATAACATAAACCTCTTTATCATTAATTCTTTCATAATCTAAGTGCCAGACAAACTTTTCACTTGGTAGCATAAAAATCACTTGATGAATATGTAAGTTATCATTTATATAATCCATTTCCATAAATGATAGATTATCGAATTCCTTATTATTATTTTTAAAATCTTGAAGGAATTGTTTCAACTCCACTTCTATCTTCTTATCGTTAATTATATTATCAATAACTTTAGGGTCTAAATTATGAAGCTCATCATACATTTGATCTGATAATAGTAAAGTCTGTTGTATTTCAACACTCTGGTCAGGTAAATCATTTTTATAGTATTTTAATAAAAGCTGAAAAACATCATCTTTTATTTTGTGAATAGCGAAAGAGTGAATTTGGTTTTTAATTTCTTGTATCAGAACTGTTTTTTCATCTAAAAGATGAATAAATAGTATTTGCGTAGCTTTTATTAATCTCACTTTTTTCTTTGAATGAACAAGTAAATGTAAAAGATCCTCTAACCCGGATACAAGGGATGAAGAACGTTCTTCTTCCCAATATCCCTTTGATTTTAAAGAGATTTCGACTTCCTCAATGTATCTAGTTAGTTTTTCTTCATCATTGATTAGGTGCATATTATTCAACACTTGGCTAGCCATATTTTCATAACCGCATAAGGCCAAGGAGGCCGCAAATTCCATAGTAGTTAAATCGATAGAATTACCCATAAAATTCTCCCGTCAAAAATAATCTAATTAAACAATCCAGAAACAAAATCACCGACACCTGAAACTTTATCTTTTACATCATCAACAGTATTATTAAACGTTTCCTTAACTTCTCCGATTTTCTCTTCACTCCACTTCCCTGCTTTTTCTCCAATATCTTTTATTTGATCTTCGAAATTAATTGATGCAACGATACCTGCAGTTGCACCAATAGCACCTCCTATAAGAGTACCAGGACCAGGACAGATAAGAGTGCCAATAAATGCTCCACCTGTAGTCATTCCTGCCACTCCTACATCCATTCCGATTCCAGCAGTTGCTCTCCCCACCTTTTCTGCTACCGACTTATTCTTATTCTGATCACTAAAAAATTCGCCTGAGTTTGTACCAATCGAAAATAAAATACCTGCATAAGGAATTTTTCTCGCAATAGCTTTTACTGCCTTCATATCGGTAACTTGAGATGCTGTCCCTTTTAAATCTAATACGGCACGCTTATAAACTTCCGTTTGACTTGGTGAAAACTTTAAATACGGGTGTTGATGTTCTAATATTTTTTTATAGCTTTTTAAATTAGTTCCTGGATTTAACCCCGCTAGATGGCGTAACATCCTACTTGGAGCATTTTGAAATTTGGAGAAATAATTTTGGATGCTAGATATAGAACTAGAACTTCCTTTTTTTAGTATTCCATGAATCGTATTTGCAAGTTTTGATCCGTATGCACCATTCTTACCCTTGATCCAATCAGGGTGAGCCTTTACGATAAAATTTCCTTTTCCATCTCTAGTTAGAATAATTCGTTTGGATAATAAAATTGAAGCAGCCATCGTACCCTTTAAGGCATCCATTCCCCCATTCATTTTTCCCATTTTATCTAACCAATCAGCTACGTTACCTGCCATTGTAGAATCGTTTTGTTGTTCAGAAAGTTCTGTTGCGGAGTCGATTAACTTATTAATGAAATCATTCTCTGTAAAATATTTGTTAATCTCTTTAATCGTACTTTCACTTAACACTACTCCCCCTTTTGACCAACCCTTAATATTCCCTATGAGTTCAGAGATATTTTGGATTTGATCTATAGAAGGCTGTAGAATATTTGAACCTTGATAATCAGTCTTGGCAAGATTTTCTACCGTTTCGTGATTGTGCCTGCGCGCTTGTTCTACGGAGGAATGAATGAGATTCATTGATAGAGGTGAGGCACTTACCAAATCACTCACCTTACTAAAATCATGATTAATACTTTCAATTACATCCTCTGTTAATCTATCAAGCTTTTCAAGTCCTTGCTTAACGTCATATTCTATAAAATCCTGACTAACTACCCCATTTTCACTTTCATAGTCTAACAGTATGTTCTGGATTTCTTTCAATTGGTTTATATATTCATCTAAAAATTGATTGAACAATATGAGTGCAGGTACGTGAAGGACAGTAAAATGTTCTTTAATTGCCTCTCCTGTACTTCCCGAAAGCGAACGTTCTAAGTCTATCACCTTATTCAAGGAATTACGTATATCTAAAATCTGTTTTTTTTCATCTTCTTTCTTACTAACTGTTAATTCCAACTCAGTAAGGATTTCAGAAACGTTAAGTACCTTCATTCTATTTTCTCCTTATTAGCGTATTCTTTTGGCAAGTCCTTGATCTCTTGCAAATAGCTCCTCCACACTATCAGAGGAATCTTGCTGTACATTCTGTAGAATAGACTTATATTGATTTAATACTTGATAATAGTTTTTTTCAATCTGTAATAACTTATTAATTAGATCTAATTTATTTTGGGTGAAATTAATTTGGGGATTGCTTGCATCTAGTGAATGTATAGTATTCCTAAGTTCTTCTAATGCACTACTCACTTCACTTTTTACAATTTGTATCTCTTCTGTCATAATTTCAACTCTCTTCTATGAATTGATTAATTGTGAAATATTTTCTCTCTTTGAAGATATTGAATTCATTACTTGTTGGTTTTCTGCTTCAAAATAGGAGATTTTCTCTTCAATACCATGCAACAATCCTTCTATACCTTCATTTCCTACTTTATTGTAGGAATCTTCAATAGTAGATCTAATTCCTAGAAATACATTGGCATGTCTTCCACTCCAAACATCGACAGTCAATTGAGGTTCCTCAACGAGCCTTTTGTTTGCAAAATATATTTCTTGATTTGCTTCGATATCCCTCTTGGCCAATTTCAACCTGATGAGTTTCTCTTGATTGTCTGCTAGTTGAGTATTTAAAAATGATAAATCACTTTGCAATTGATTAATTATAAAATCATTATTACTCATGGCATTTCCTCCTTACACTCCAAAACCGATTCCCACTTTTTTCTAATATAATCATTCTATAAAAATATTGTTATTTCCGACATAGGAAGTACTAAAATGAACAAAAATGAATCTTTTTTACCACAACCTTTTATTCATTATTAAATACCATTTAACTTTATTTAATAAACATTTTTTTACAATTAAATATTATTTTTATTGGAGTGATCGAAAAAGCGAAAAACAGTCCTTTCCTAATTTCCTAATTCACCTTACCTTTGTTTTCTTGCCTTCTTAGGTAACCCAAACTGAGGATATACCTTCTTAACTGTCTCTTCATGTTTCAAAATAAAATAGTATCGGTGGACAGATATTGAAAAAAAAGCGGTGAGTATTGATAGGATGGACACTCCCGTAATGATGATGATCACAAAAAGAGATTCCGTCATGAACGTAGAAAGCAGAATATGGGCAATGACATACCCGATACTTGAAGCGGTTAAAATAGGAGATAACTTGAACTTATGGTCATTCCGCTGAAGTCTTGTATACGTCCCAGAATACAACATTCTATGATTAAACAGCTGGAAAAACACCAGCAAACCCAGTAGGAAAAGCACACCTAATATAAATGGAACCCTGCCACTCAATCCGGCATGCACATACAAAAATTTTTGAATCACCAAAAAATACACATATGTATTCACGATGCCATATATACCGAAAAACAGGTAGTACGACTTTTCAAACTGAAACGGGGCCACCACGTAAAGGATTGCCCATATATGTAATAATGCCACCGGTAAAACAGCCGGCCAGACAAAGGCGTAGGAGAAGGGCTCCCCCAAAATGGGAAGGAGTCCAATGATGTCTAAAAAAATGATAAAAAACGTAATGATATTTCTTCTATTTTCTTTCGGTGTTTGCAAATTTAAATAAGATAATATGATCGGTTCAATACATTTATGCTTTTTCATGTTTTCTCCTCTTTTCACCTTTTCTCTCAATCATCGTTCTTTCTTTTTCCGGTAACCCGAATTGGGGATAAACCTGTTTTACCTTCTCGATGTTTCTTCTGATATAAAAATATTTATGGATGCTGGTCGAAAAGTAAGCTGTCGCCACGGAGAGTATAGAGAACACTGCAATGATCATAAGGGTTTTTACTGATTCTACAAAGAAGGACGATAGGATTACCTGTCCCAGTACGTAGCCAATGCCTGAGGCGGAAGCAATCGGAGAAAGGTTTACAGTTTTTTCTCCTTTCTGAAGACGTGAGTACGTCCCTGAATACAATAAGCGGATGTTCATCCAATTCATGATGAGAAGGAGGGAGGCAAATAGAATTAATCCTAAAACCAATGGGGCTATTCCGATTATTTGAAAATGAGAATATATCAATTTTTGTATGACTAAAAAGTATATGAAGGTATTGATAACCCCGTACACTCCGAAAAATAGATAATAGGATCTCTCAAACGTATAAGGAGCAATTATATATGGAGTGGCCCACAGGTGAATTAATATCACCGGAATCATGCCACCCCAAAATAACGAAGGAATCAATGGCTCTCCCAGAAGGAAAAGCACACCAATGAGATCCAGAAAAACGAAAAAGAACACGAATATATTACTCCTGTTTTCGCTGGGTGATTGGAACCTTAAATAAGACAGAGTAATATCATCTACCTTCTCATGCTTCAACGATAAAATCCCCCTAACCAAACTTTCTGGAATCCTTTGGTTTCCCAAAATCAGGATACATTTTCAACACTTTTTCCTTATTTTTTTGTATATAAATATACCGGTGAATGAAAGTAGATAAATAAGCAGTAACGACCGATACAACCGAATACGCCATCATTAATACAATCATAAAAGCTGAGTCAGTGAGCATATAGGACATTAAAAACTGTGCAGCAACGTATCCAAAAGTTGAGAAAGCGACAATTGATGAAATAGTGAATGGGGACTTTCCATCTTGGATTTTGACATAGGTACCGGAATAAAGCATTTTCACATGAAAAAACTGAATAAATACCAATAGAAACACCATAAGCACTAATCCTATGTAAAAGAAGCGGCTGCTTTCTACACCGATATGAAGATATAAAAGCTTTTGAATAACAAGGAAAAATACATACGTATTTACAATCCCAAAAACTCCAATGTATAAGTAATAAGATCGTTCAAATTTATAGGGAGCAACGATATAAAGAATGCCCCATAAATGAATAAAGACAGCCGGTGCCAGTGCAGCCCAGAAGAAGGAGGAAGAAAAAGGAATGCTCAGTAAAGGAAGCAATCCTAAAAAGTCCAAAAGGAGGATTAGAAACCCTATTACATTTCTTCTGTTTTCTTTAGGAAACTGCATATTGCTAAGGTACACACGGGTAATATCATCTATATCTTTCAATTTCTTCAGTTCTACTCACCTCAATAGTCGTACACTTATCTAAAATTTACCATATCACTCACTATATCACAGAAATTTCTTAGTGATATTATCTATCAGTTCGAATTACTTAATAGATATCACGATTAATTTCCATATTCTATGAAACTATTTATTTCTTAAAACCGTAAATATAGACAGAGGTGAACCATATGTACTTACATATAACAGAACCAACGGAAACCATATCAAATAAAGCCACCAAAGTCTGGAGGATCTCCAACACGATTGGGCATACAACTGCACTGCTCATCATAGGAATTTCTATATTTTGTACAAACCAATTGGACTGGTACGACTGGGTTGGGATCGTCCTGTACCTACTGGGGGGTCTACTCATTCTTTCTGCCATTTTCTCCATCTTCATTGAACCTATTTATTTACAAAGAACATGGCGCTACCAGGTTGACCGGGAATTTGTCCAGCTGAAATTCGGAAAGTGGCAGCAGCAGCACATTTTGATCCCAATGGAAAAAGTGGAATACGTCCGAACCGAGCAAGGACCGATCATGCGTCGGTATGATCTTTATGACCTGGAAATCGGGACCACGACTTCCAATCATAAAATACCGTCCATTTCATCCGATATTGCAAAATCATTAAAAATAGAGATTGCCACCTTTGCAAAAATAAGGGATACCGAAGAAGGAGAAATGGGAGCATGATCAAACCTTCGAAACGATATCATCCCGCGTATATTCTCGTTGAACTAATATCAATCGTAAAGAATCAGTTTGGATTCTATCTCCTCCTGTTCATCCTGAAGGCAAACTCCACTGCCGGATGGGTAGTATGGAGCCGCTATGCATTGTTAATCGTGACAGCGGGTTCTGTTGTCTCTATTTTCACCAAGTGGTTCTCAAACCGCTATGAATTAGGAACGGAGTCCATCATCTTCAAAGAAGGGATGTTCATTAAAAAGCAAAAAACCGTTGCCTGGAACCGGATCCATAGCCACAGGTCCCACACCACCTTCGTCCATCGCTGGTTCGGATTAACCTCTTTAACCATGGAGACCGGAACAAGCGACGAGGACGCAACCTGCAATTTTCCTGTTATTACACAGGCTGAAAAGGAACGAATCCTGACTCACCTTGAACAAACCCAGGAATTCACTGAATTGAAAGAAGAGACGATACCAGAACGAAGGGTACACTTCCAGACGACCAGGAAGGATCTGATCAAAGCATCTTTTACCTCACTCAGCTTTCTGGCGATCTTCCCGTTATTAAGTGCCGTCTATTTCAATTTGGCAGACTTCTTTGCCATTGAGAAATCTGCGGAAAGTGCCTGGCATTACCTTGTTGGACATATATGGATTCTTGTCATTTTATTCCTTGCTGCCATTTTGCTGTCCATTTTGATTGGCTTCGTGAAAACGTCTATAAAGTACGGAAACTACGTCATCAGCGATGATCACGAACGGATTTATATCGAGAAAGGGATTGGAAATGAGGTAAGTTTCTCTATTCCAAAGAATAAAGTGCAAGCGGTCAGAGTCGAACAATCCATTGTCAAAAGAATGATAGGACTCGTATCCGTCAAATTGATCAGTGCCGGTTCGTCCGAAGAGGAGATCAGTTCGTTTTATCCGTTTATGCCGAAAAAGGAAGCCTATGACATGCTACACACCATCCTACCCCAGTATCCAGTCAAGGAGAATACCGAGCGCTTTCCTCTAAAAGTCCTTTGGCTGAAGCTTATCCAGCCGTATTATCTGACAATCGTTTCGATTGCTGGATTTTGGATCTTCAAAATGGAATGGATGTGGGGGGCAGGAATAATCTTTGCCGTTTCCATTTTACTTAGATTTCTTGATTATTGGTTTACGAGCTATTCACGTCAGGGACAAACGATCCAAATCCGTAAAGGAGGTTTGATCAATGAAACCTTCATCACTCATCGTAATCGGATCCAGCAGGTAATGGTAAAACACTCTTTTCTCGAGCGTAAGTTTGGTGTGGCTACCATCACGTTTTCAAACCGGGCAAACCCCGCCCATGAAAGTTTGTTGTTTGGAGTATCAAGTGAGGAAGCTGAAACATTTTACCAATGGTACTATCAAAAATCCGTCTCTTAGTGAGACGGATCTGTTCTAGCGTTCTCGATAGCACTTGCTTAGTTGTCCAACACATGGTTTTCAATTAATTCATGGTGGTGGATCAACATAAATTGTTGTTCTACTATCTGTTCAAATTCATCACATTCTTCCTTATTAATGAACTTATTTAGAAGATATATCCACATTTACCTCAAATCAAACCAGATCGTAAAGTAAAAAAGAAGACGCTGTGCAGGACATGAAAATGGAGTCCTGCTCTTTTGCGACTATTTTAATCAGAAGGCTTCCTGTATAAAAACGGTTTATGGTATGATGGTTAAATTGTTTGCCCACTCTAACCCATATGGATATTCAACTTAGAAAAGAGGTACTTATGAAAGAAACGGTATTATCTAAACAACATTGGTTCCTTATTTTTACTCTTACATTACTAACATTTGTTCTCGGGACAAGCGAATTTGTCATCGTCGGGATTTTAACGGAGATTTCTTCAAGTCTTCATATAACCAATGCAAAGGCAGGCACGCTCGTTTCAGCTTTTGCGATTACCTTTGCCATAGCCACGCCCATTGTCATGTCGGCAACAAGCCATTTTCCAAAGCGAAAATGGGTGTTGTGTTTGATAGGGTCGTTCATCGTTTTGAATGCTTTGTGCGTGATTTCAACAAGCTACGTCATGCTTATGGCGCTTAGGATGCTGACAGCGATTGTGACAGGCGTATTGATCTCCCTTGCCATGACAATCGCCAGTGAAGCCATTCCCGTCACAAAAAGAGGCGTCGCCATCTCATTCGTGTTCGGCGGATTCACCCTGGCAAACGTCATCGGAGTCCCAATCGGAACGGTCATTGCCGAATGGTACAACTGGCATGCTACGTTCCTTTTGACGACGTTACTAGGTGTTGTTGCCTTTTTGGCATCTTTCATGAATTTACCGAGTAAGCTTAGTCAATACCGCAGTTCCATGCGTGATCAGTTCTCCTTATTGACCCACCCCAGGATTCTGATGGCTTTCTTCATTCCGTCCCTTGGCTTCGGGGCGACCTATGCAGTATTTACGTATCTTGTCCCAATTCTGAACAAGATGGGAGCACCAGGCAGCTCCATCAGCTTGATCCTGTTCGCTTACGGGTTCATTTCGATTTTCAGCAACATCCTTGCAGGGAAGATTGCCAGTCACAATGCCATCGGACGCCTCCGATTCGTGTTTCTTATCCAGGCATTTGTCCTGTTTGCCCTGTACTTTACGACCGATCATTTTATTGTTGGATTAATGAACATTGGATTGATGTCTCTGATGGCCATCCTCCTTACCACCTCGACCCAGCTTTACTTGATCGACCTTGCCGGTGTGTATCAACCGAAAGCGACCGGCCTCGCCGCTTCCCTGATGCCGGTTGCGAGCAACGTCGGCATCGCCATGGGATCGGCACTCGGTGGTCTTGTCTACCACCAGGGACCGTTGATGAATGTGACGCTCGTCGGCGGAGTGGTTGCGATTTGTGCGAGTCTGCTCACTTTCTTGAGTTATCGGTTGGATCAGAAGCAGGTTACAACTGCATAACGTTCATAAAAGAAGTATCCAGAACGTTTTATTGTTCTTGGATACTTCTTTTTTATGGAGTATTTTTTATAGAAAGAATCATGCGAGAAATGAACTGGATCGTGCGGGGATTTCTATTATCGTGCGGTTTAAACGTTTTTCATGCGAGATTTCAACTAATCATGCGTAGCTTAGAAAAATCGTGCCGGCATGTCGAATGTTCTTATTCAGCAGCCAAACAGCCACTCTTTATCTCAACCCCTGAGGGAACCTGAACACATTATACGGATCATATTTCTTATTCACCTTATCCAATCTTTTCGCATTCTCCCCAAAGTACTCACATTCATAATTCCTAAGTTTGTTGATGGGAAAATTCACATAGGACCCTTCTGTGATGCTTTTAATATATTCAAAACGGCCTCTGACCCATTCCCGGTTTTCTTCCGCAGCAGAATCTTCTGTCCATACCGACTGGATACCCATGATGTATCTTGCATCCCTATAGAAGAAGGCCGTTTCTCTTTTACCGACACACCTGATTTCCCCGCCCATTGCATAAAAGGATACCGCCGCGTACACGGAACCTGCTGCCGGTTCCTGCACCAGGTCTGCGATATGCTTAAGCTCGGAAGGTGAATAACGCCTTTGAACAAATCTGCCCGTCGACTTGAATTTTTCAGATGGAGGATACGTTTCTTCCACTTTTTTCACCGCTTCAAGGAATGAGGAGGTCTCAAGCTCTACCCGGAATCCTTCCACCTCTGCAAAAGGCTGTAAAATCTCCCTGGCACGTGCAGATGAGCCATAGAAAAATCCTGTCGCAAAGATACCCAGTCCTTCACCTTCAGCGTTATAGAAACTGACCACAATCGTCATCCGTTTATCAAGTCCAGGTAACCAGTTCTGCCAAACGTTCATCACTTGTGCCTGCTTTTCACTGGTGGTGCCCACATAATAGAACCTTACTAGCGTGACAGGACAATTCGTCGGTTCCGGAAGTTGGAAGGTCATACTGACAATGACCCCGAAATTCCCTCCGCCGGCACCACCGCATGCCCAGAACAGATCGGAGTTGCAATATTTGTTTGCCCTGATAAGCCTTCCCTGGTAGTCGACCAGCTCCAACTCAATCAGACTGTCACATCCCAATCCGTAAAGCCTGCTCGAAAATCCCCAGCCACCACCGAGTGTAAATCCCGACACACCAACCGTCGGACAAGTCCCCCCCGGGAAAACATAGCCATTGGATCCTATCAGATCATATACTTCTGTATTCTTTGCTCCCGCTTCTATTTTCAACATGTTCCGTTGCTTGTCCAATTTCAGCTCATTCAAACGACTGATATCAATGACCAACACCAAATCACCGGTAGAATACCCTTCATAATGATGCCCGCCTGACCGTATACGGATACTGACATGATGCTTTCGTGCCCAACAGATGGCATTCACCACATCCTTCTTTCTTTCACAATACACAATCACCAACGGAAACTTATTGATGGCTCGATTCCATTCCTGTCGGGCTTCGTCATAAACCGAATCCTTCACCGTCACCACTTCGCCCGTAAGACCTTTTAAAAACCCTGGATCTTGGTACACATTTCTCACCTCTATAGATACTGATTAATCGTCTTGTTACTAAAGTATTCGTATTGACGATGAGATGAGTGGGCTTGTCAGGAACGTTTTAACGACAAAGGGCAGTACTGTAATCAGTACCACCCCCATCATTAATCTCTGTCTCTTGCCACCTGTGTGTCCCTGATATTTTTTTGAATCGTAATGGCCGCAAACAGACTAAGAACAAACGACATTCCATAAAATCCTTTTTCACTTAAGATGATACTTCCGGCGTTATAAAGTCCGATGGTCATCAACGATACGGCTACAATGACGGCAAACCAGCTGAGCCCATAATAGATGCCCGAAACAGGGATATCCTCTTCCTTGTCTCTTACCGCTTTTTGCAGGGATACAGCTGCATAGAGTCCGAATACCAATACTGCAAAGTAATACCCCTTCTCATTCAGTTCCATTCCGGCATTGAACAAGCCGATCAAATAAGCGGAAACCCCAATCACAAGAGCTGCCCAACTTGCCCCTTTAAATGCGGAAGTTGGTTCCCCTTCTTTTCTTTCCACCTTAATTTTCGGTTTCTTTTCATCACTCTTCATTAACGGATTTTCATTCAACTCAGACATTGGCCGCTCCCCTTTACTGTCGCAGGTCGATACACTGCTTCTGTAAACAATTATAGCAATTTTTTACAGATTGTGTTCGGTATTATAAAATAAATTCTTCCATATTCAACGTACTGAAAGCCCTATTCCGACCGCCTTATTAAACGATTTGGGATTTGGTGCATTTTTCTTCAATAATTAGTATTTCCCTCCCAACAAGACGACACGTTCCCTTGCACTTTTCGTCCAATACCATTAAAGTATATACTGGTTGGAATCCATCCTGACCGGGCATGGATAACAGTAAAGCATCTTACTTTTTAATTTTGGGAACATGCTTCCCTAAAGGAAAGGGTTTAAATAGAGTATGAAAGAAAATTTCTGGCATGAGTTGCCTAAGCCATTTTTTGTTCTGGCACCGATGGAAGCCGTGACCGATGTCGTTTTTCGTCATGTGGTGAGTGAAGCGGCGAGACCTGACGTGTTTTTTACAGAGTTCACGAATACAGAAAGCTACTGTCATCCGAAGGGAAAGGACAGCGTACGCGGGCGTCTGACGTTCACGGAAGACGAACAGCCGATGGTCGCTCACATTTGGGGTGATAAACCTGAATACTTCCGTCAAACGAGTATCGGTGTGGCTAAAATGGGCTTTCGCGGAATCGACATCAACATGGGATGTCCGGTGCACAATGTGGCAGCGAATGGAAAAGGATCCGGCCTGATCCGCCGACCGGATGTCGCAGCGGAAATCATCCAGGCAGCCAAAGCAGGAGGACTTCCCGTCAGTGTGAAAACACGACTTGGTTACACAAAAGTCGAGGAGTGGCACGACTGGCTGAAACACTTGTTGGAACAGGACATTGTCAATCTTTCCATCCACCTTCGCACGAAAAAGGAAATGAGTGACGTGGATGCCCACTGGGAGCTGATTCCTGAAATCAAGAAGCTTCGTGACGAAATCGCCCCTCATACATTACTGACGATCAACGGAGACATCCCTGACCGAGAGAAGGGACTTGAACTTGCGGAGAAATACGGTGTGGACGGCATTATGATCGGACGGGGGATCTTCCATAATCCGTTCGCTTTCGAAAAGGAGAAGAAAGACCATACGAGTGGGGAATTGCTCGATCTTCTTCGCCTGCAGCTCGATCTTCATGATAAGTATTCGGAAGAACTTGAGCCACGCCAATTCAAACCGCTTCGCCGCTTCTTTAAGATCTACGTACGTGGATTCAGGGGAGCGAGTGAGTTACGAAATCGCCTGATGGAATCAGAGACCACCGATGAAGTCCGTGCTTTGCTTGATGAATATGCGGATGCAGTGAAAGATGCGGAAGGATTTTCTGTGTCTAAGTAAATAAAAGTAATGAAAAAAGAGAGAGGAGCTAACCAATGCACCTCTCTCTTTTTTTACCGATGCTTTATAGCAGCAGGCTGCTAATTCCCTACAATCTTATCCATTACCCAGTTAGTACGTGCACCAGAGTCTCCAGTACTCGTACACGAAACGCCACTCCCGGTCAGCTCCTTCACAATGGTTTCGACAAGCGGCTGATGGACATGAAGCGGCCGATCAAAACTCCATTGCTCTTTTCCTTCGACAGTCGTCAATGTGACGGGATCATCTCCAAATGTAGAAAAGCTGATTTTCCCTTTGCTTCCGACGATTTCATTCTTATCCACATTTTCAAAAGCCGTGAAACACCATGTCCCAACACCTTGAACGCCGGATTCAAACTGATATGTACCCGTCACGATATCTTCCGCCTCGTAAAATCCCCCTTGATTGGAAGCAAAACCTTTTGCTTCTTGAATCGGTCCGAGTAGAAAATCAAGTATATCAAGGGTATGGCTGGCCAAATCGAAGAACAAGCCACCTCCCGCTATCTCAGGCTGAACACGCCAAGGTAATTGATCTGACCCTTTTACGTCTTCACCTGCTGTTTGATACTGAGTCGATGAGACAAAACGAACGTCTCCGATTGCATTTTGATCAAGCAATTCTTTTATCTTCAAAAAGCGTTCCTGAGCCCGGCGATAGTATGCCACATACAAAGGGACACCGGCTTCCTCACAAGCAGCCACCATCTCATTGCATTCATTGAAGGTACGTGCCATCGGCTTCTCCACATAAACAGGTTTCCCAGCAGCCGCTGCCGTCAGCGTATATTCCTTATGTGAGCCTGGCGGCGTAGCAATATAAACTGCATCCACATCAGGATCGTTAATCAGGGCATTAGCATCATCGTACCATTTCGCTACCCCATGTCTTTCAGCATAATCCTTCGCCAGCTCACCTGTCCTCCGCATGACGGCAACAAGCTCTGAGTTCTTTACCTTTTGAAATGCAGGGCCACTTTTCTTTTCTGTCACATCTCCGCAGCCGATGATTCCCCATCGGACTTTATTGTATGTCATGATCTCGTTCCCCCTAGTGATTTTCGTCTTACTTCCATTGTAACAATGAGCGTTATCTTTTGCTCCTCATCCGATACAAAATAAATAAGAGAATGAACCATAGAGGAGTCAACAGTAAGGCTGGGCGAGTAGCCTCGGAAAAAAGCATAATCACAAGGATCCCCACAAACAATGTTAGCACCACGTAATTTATCAGAGGAGTGAACGGTGCTTTAAATGACGATTTCTCGTGTAAGTGCGGACGGGTTTTTTTATACTTAATATGACAGATCAGAATGATGCCCCATACCCAAATAAAGCAAATGGCACTGATCGTCGTCACGATGCCAAAGGCCTGTTCCGGTATAAGCTTACTTAATAGAGCCCCTGCAGAAATAACCAGTGTGGATAGGAATAACCCGTTACCCGGAACATGGTTTTGATTCAGTCTGGCAAAACGAGGTGATGCCTGATGATCTTTACTTAAATGATACAGAATCCTGCTGGTAGAAAACATCCCGCTATTACAGGCAGATGCCGCTGATGTTAAAACGACAAAGTTGATGACGCCTGCCGCCAGCGGAATTCCGACCAAGCTAAATGTTTTCACAAACGGACTTTCTCCCGCATTCAGTTCCATCCATGGATTAATGAACAAGAGGACGGTAAGAGCTCCAACGTAGAAAAATAAGATTCTCAAAGGAATTTTATTGATGGCAGACGGGATGTTTTTCTTCGGATTCGATGTTTCCGCTGCCGATACGGCGACTAATTCCACACCGACATAGGCAAAGATGACCATTTGGAAAGCAAGGAGGAACCCTGATATTCCATTCGGGAAAAATCCGCCATGCTCCCACAGGTTTTGAACCGTAACCACTCCCGAGTCAGTCACCAGCAAAATGACACCAAGGGCAATTAACCCAAGGATTGTAATGACCTTGATTAAAGCAAACCAAAATTCCAATTCCCCAAACAGCTTGACCGTTAATAGGTTCAGTCCCAACAATATGATGACACAGATGAGGGCAGGGACCCATTGCGGGATATCAAACCAATATTTCACATAAACACCAACAGCGATCACATCGGCCATCGCCGTCATGATCCAGCAAAACCAATACGTCCAACCCGTCACAAAGGAGAACCGGGGTCCAAGATACTCTTCCGCAATGTCTGGCAGCGATTGAAACCCGGCTTTCGATAACAACAGCTCCCCAAGCGCCCTCATTACGAAAAACAGGGCAATACCCACAATCAAGTAAGCCAAGATGATAGAGGGACCGGCAAGCTGTATCGCCTTGCCGGAACCTAAGAATAGTCCCGTACCGATCGTCCCCCCGATAGCGATCAGCTGAACGTGCCGGTTTGATAGATCCCTCTTTAATTCTCGTTGTTCCAACTTTAACTCCTCCTCATAACCAGTAAAAATAAGCACAAAAAAAGAGATTGGATGGGCTCCAATCTCGTGGTCATAAGAATAACAAATACAATTTATCATGCTAATAATAAATATTACCTGCACGCCAAATACATATCCGATACTCTTCTGTCCTTTTGCCTGAGATAATGAACCCTTCGGCGCCGCGGATCTCCCGCGGTCTCTCCAGAAGCTGCTCCTGCCATGGGATGATCCATAGCAATCATAGCTTTCTATTAATTATATTTTTCGCTTAACGTTTCACTGTCGAATAGTTGATAATTTTAAGGGGTGTTGTGGATTTTGTCAACAGGAGGGATTATTTATGATACGGTTCCCCCCGATTAATCCGAAATGCCCGATAAATCTGCTCCACCAATATCAACCTCATCAATTGATGAGGAAAAGTCATTTTCGAAAAAGAAAGCGTCTCATTGGATCTTTTGATCACGTCATCACTAAGTCCCAATGATCCTCCGATCACAAACGCCACTTTGCTTTTACCGTAGGTTGCAAGCTTGTCCAGGTTATCGGCGAGGTCTTCTGAAGAACGCATTTTCCCTTGAATGGCAAGGGCAATGACATGATGATCGGGTGAGATCTTCGCTAAGATCCGTTCACCTTCTTTATTCTTCACCTGCTCCATTTCGGAGTCACTCAATACTTCTGGTGCCTTTTCGTCTGCCAACTCTACAATTTCGATTTTTGCGTACGCACCGAGACGCTTCACATATTCGCCGATGCCCTGTTTTAAATATTTTTCTTTCAGCTTTCCAACCGTTACTATTGTGATGTTCACTATCCACACTCGCTTTACAAACAATTTACAAACACGTTATCCACAGAAATTATCCACATATCCACAATACCTATCTTTATATGGTATGGGAATATTAGTTCGCCACTATATATACGGCGTTATTCCCACAATATTCACAGGTTGTGGATAACTTCTCATCTTCAGAAAGTTCCGTTAGTTGAGGCGCTACCTCATGCTCATCGACGACAATATCCATGGCCAATTCTACATGCTCCAAGCAGCAGTAAATCATGTCGTTTCCTCCCTAAATGTAGTTTATATACTTATCCACAATCATCATATCATGTAAAGAAAAAGCAGGAAAGGGCGCATTGCCTTCCTGCTTTTCACTTTATCCACATTCTATAATCGGGATTCATCCGTCAGTTTCATCGTGACTTCTTTCTTCTTACCATCCCGGTAGAAGGTCACTTTCATTTGATCGTTCACTTCTTTTTTATTATATAGATGCTTCCTCAAGTCGATTACATTCTCGACCTTTTCACCATCAAGTTCAGTGATCACATCAAGCTCCTGCAAACCAGCTTGAGCAGCAGGGGAGTTCGGAACAGTTTGTCTGATCATCACACCATAATGGATATCTTTCGGTAGCTTCAAGGTTTCCTGCTGGTGATAGGCTGAAATCTGATTGACATCTTCCAGTGTCACACCCATTGCAGGACGCTTCACTTCTCCGTATTGCTCAAGGTCTTCAATGATAGGTCGAGCAGAATTGATCGGGATGGCAAGTCCGATTCCTTCTACCGCTTCCTGGGCGATTTTCATGGAGTTGATCCCGACCAGCTGACCTGAAATATTGATGAGGGCCCCACCGCTGTTCCCGGGGTTGATGGCTGCATCGGTTTGCAGAACCTCTGCGTTCCAATCCTCCATACCATCCTGATTGATGTCGACAGGAATCGTTCTCTCCACACCTGATACAACACCCTGCGTCACGGAACCTGAGAATTGAAGTCCAAGTGGGTTCCCGATGGCGATGACAGGCTCACCCGCTTTCAGTTCATCCGAATTTCCAAACTCGGCAATGTCATCATCCTTGATCTTGCTTCCATCGATTTCAATGACGGCAAGATCTGTCCAAACGTCAGTACCACGGAGTTTAGCAGGCACCTTTGTACCGTCGGCGAGGGTGACCTCCAATTGGTCAGCCCCTTCCACAACGTGATTATTCGTCACGATATAGACCGTTTTTCCTTCTTTTTTATACATGACCCCTGATCCCGTTCCTGCCTGCTGGTCCTGGGTCTGGCCACCCCCCTGACCCCAGAAGCTCTGGGATTGGATATTCGTGATTCCGACCACGGAGTCCCCGGTCTTTTCAACGGCTTTCGTCACATCCGTCGTCACATTGACAGACACATTCTTGGTAGTTCCATTATGATACGTCTGATCGGTTTCTTTCAAATCTTGATCCGGTTGGACCGAATAAGGTAATATATCAAAGTTCGTCAGCTGAGGAATGGCTACGATTACGAGGATTGCCCCAAGGACGACTCCCAACAGCCCCGCCAGGAACATTCCTCCCCGATTTCCCTTTTGCCTGCCAGTCCTGCCTTCAGAATTATGATCACCATCATAATATCCCATTGCGTCTTCATCCTTTCTTACAGCTATTCCTTTTGTTATTTTATCTTTACAAGCCCGATTATAGTCAGATTAAATTAAAAAATGATGAAAAGATGGTAAGAAATTTATTAGGTTACTATTTATGTAAACAAAAAAGGCGAAGACAGAAGTCCTCACCTTTTTCATACCTTTATCAGAGAAATCATAAACATTTGAATCGGTTTAAATCGCCACTAAAGGTGTTGGTACTTTAGGATCCGTATCAAATAGATCGATTTGTTCTCCTACCAGGATTCCTTTTGATTCGAGTGTTTGGGTGACACTCATTCTTGCGAGATCTTTCATATTGTTATCAAGGCTTAAATGAGCCAGGTAAATACCCTTAGTGTTATCACCCATCACTTCACTCATGGCAATGGCCGCGTCTTCGTTGGATACATGACCGTAATCACTCAGGATCCGGCGTTTGATATTCCAAGGGTAACGGCACATCCGGAGCATCCCTACATCGTGATTGCTTTCAAATACATAAGCGTCGGCATTCGAGATGATCCCTTTCATCCGATCGCTTACATACCCTGTATCGGTGACAAGAACAAGCTTCTTATCCCCATGATGGAAAATATAAAACATCGGTTCTGCAGCATCATGTGATACCCCAAATGACTCGATGCTTAATCCCCCGAAGTGCTTGGCCGTTTCCATATCAAAGGTAAACTTCTGCTCTGTATCAATCTTCCCCACTAGACCGTCCATGGCGTTCCACGTCTTATCGTTCGCATAGATCGGCAGCTTGTACTTCCTCGCCAATACACCGATCCCCTTAATGTGATCACTATGTTCATGGGTGACCAGAATCCCCGACAAATCTTCAATCTTCCGGTCGATCTGACTGAACAATCCTTCCATCTGCTTGCCGCTCAATCCGGCATCGACAAGAAAGGAGTGTTCCTCCGATTCAACAAATATCGCATTTCCCGTACTGCCGCTTGCAAGTACACTAAAATGCATCGTCATATCTCTCACTCCAATGTTTCTTTTTCCGGTTTGGTGACCTCTACAATCTGTCCTTCTACGGCATTGATAAATAAATCTTCTTCTTTATCCCCTGATTCCACGACAAAGTGCCAGGTTGGTGCAAGGACCTGGGATTCCTCGGACAGGAACGTCCAATACCCCAATTTCGGTTTATGAACCACACTATCCGGACTGATTTTTTGGTTCGTATAAAGGCCCTGCAATGCTACGAAGGAAGGAATGATGGATTTATCTTCTCCAAACTCATTCAGATCCTCAAGCATGGACTGTTTATACGATACAATTTTATTATCATTATTGACGGTAAGGACGATCTTTCCATTCGTGTTATTGAATAACTGCCTTCCCCGATACGTCTGATAATACGTGATCGTCTGTTCTTCCGTGTTGTAAGCCCAGAAACTGTACTTATCACCATCAATGACCTGGTTTTCCATGAAGTCATTTAAATCGTCCGGTGAAAAATCCTTATCTAATGGAACAGGTTCATCCAACGTAGAATGAATCGTACTTTCGTTAATAACGGTAACATCCTGGTCCTTTAAGATACTGATATCTTCATCCTTGAATTTCTTTGATTTAGCCTGGATATATTTTTCTTCCGTTGGATCCTGGGAAAGTGTCTTTGGGTATTTAATTTTGTCCGCCTTTAATTTTTCCTCAAAAGTAGCCTGACTAAGTGTTTCCGGGTTACTTTCAGACACTTTATTAATAAAGAGGGACATCAAAAAGATATCTAATACGAGAAAAACAATGATGAAAATGCTTTTCGTTTTACTCCAATCCAATTTACAGTCCCTCCTTGTCATCGACGGATAACCTCATCCAATTACCGTCATATTTATAATACCAGGAGGGTTCGAAATTAAGCTTTCTGCTTTCATTTGGGTCCCTTGTCATTTTGTACCCAACGGCAATATCCTCTACATAATCAAGGTCGATCCCATCCACTTGATTCAAAGCATAGATGACGGAAGATCCTGATGGTAACAGGACTTCAGCCGTGTCTTTAAACGAGAAGTCGAGTTTAAAGTATGGCCGATTGTATTTATTGATACCATTCTGACCCCATGTTTGGGAAACTTCAGCCATCCCGTTATCGTTGAAGACAGGGTGGTTTTGCAGAAAAAGGCGATAAACAATTTTATTTTCATAAGGACTTATAGAAAAGAGTTGATAATCATCTGTCCAACCGCCATGATCATTGACGAACTCCATACTCTTTTGTACGAGCATGGCAGGTGAGGATCCATCATCTTTCTCCTCAGAAGGGTTAACGAACGAGAAGGTATTGTGATTCTTATCCACCGTCAATATGGAGGAAACGTCCATGAACGTCACCAAATCGTCCACAGAACCCATATTCACACTATTGGGATCACTGAATAGCGCCTGTTTATATTCTTCAAGAGAACTTAATTCCGTGTAGTAATAATAACTGACATAATCCTCGGGATCTTTTGGCAGAAAAATGGTTTTCCTATCATTTATCGGCTGTTTTATATATTCACGATAAACACTATTATATAACGCTCTTTGCACGAAATTTCGTTTAAATGTATCGAGGCTGGCAAGGCTCACCTGACTCTCATACACTGCCTTCTCCTCTTTATCGTCACTTACCGTAATAAAGAAAATGGAACCAGTCTCACGATTTACGTTGTTCAAATCAATGATAATCCGATTAAACGAAGCCGTGGAAACATTTTTTTCCTCGAGATTCAATCCTTGACTAAAAACCGATAAGGGAACAATATCTGGAAATACAAGTTCAAACTTGTCTTCACTTTGAATAAGAGTATTGATTTCTTGAAAACTATACTCATCTGATACATTTTTTATTTCGAAAAGAGACCACTTTCCAAGTTGCTCGGTCACTTTATCCATTTCGGTCTGATTGGTTGTACCGACTGTTTTGTCCCGCCCATGATAAAAGAGCTTAAACGGCTTAATCAGATGGGTATTCAACTCATTATCCTTCAGCTTTTCCCCGACTGAAACATCATAAGCTCCGTCACTGTTGATCGTATCGTAACTTGGTGAATAGGTCCACAGATTAAAGGTAAGGAAGACACTTATGCAAACAAGTACGGTTAAGACTATCGATTTAATTTTTTCATAATTCATGACCATTCATCCTCTTGTGTGGAATCATATGGGAGGGTAAATACGATTGTCGTCCCTTTACCTTCTTTACTTTTCGCCCACACATCGCCACCGTGTGCTGATATCATTTCTTTCGCAATGGCAAGCCCTAATCCAGTACCGCCCATTTGTCTCGTACGGGCTTTGTCCACACGATAGAAACGTTCGAAAATCTTCTCCAGATTATCTTTCGGAATCCCTAACCCCTGATCGGATACGCTGATCTCGATGAATCCTTCTTTTTCTTTCACCGTAAAGGTAATGGTGCCGCCTTCTGGTGAATACTTTAATGCGTTGGAAATGATATTATCCAGCACTTGAGTGATCTTATCCTGATCAATTTCTACGAACATCGCTTTATCCGGCAAGAAGCGGTTAAATGTTACATTTACATGTTTCGTCATTTCAAAACGATCGATGATTTTATGGAAAAACAGGATGAAGTCCACCCAATCTTTATTAAAACGATAGTCTTTGCTATCCATTTTCGATAATTGGAGGAGGTCATTGACGAGACGGATCATCCGCTCAGTCTCGTTCTGGGTCACGTCAAGAAATTGGGGGGCTATTTCCCTATCCTCCCATGCTCCTTCTGCCAGTGCCTCCAGGTAGCTCCTCATCGTCGTCAAAGGAGTTCTGAGCTCGTGGGAAACGTTGGCGACAAATTCCCGTCTCTCTAAATCTATCTTCTCTTGTTCCGTAATATCATGCAAGACTGCTATAAGACCATTCACGAAGCCCGTCTCTTTTTGGATAATAGAGAAATTCGCGCGTAAAATATACGGTTTATCCTTTGTACTATAATCTAAAATGATAGAGTCCTGTTCATTCGATAAGTCATCGAATGTATACTCTTCATCCAGTCCCAACAACGAAACGATCGGTTGGGAAACGACTGTTTCACGTGAAACATCCAGCATATCAGCAGCAGGATCATTAATGAGAATGACCCGGCCTTTCCGATCAGTCGCAATGACCCCATCGGTCATATAAGACAACACTGAAGAAAGCTTCCTTCGTTCCCCCTCAGTCGTTGCCTGGGCTTCTTGAAGACGCTTCGTCAGATTATTGAACGTAATGGCCAATTGACCGATTTCATCGTATCCGTAGACCTTTACCTTCCTCGAGAAGTTACCTTTTGCCATGGCTAAGGCCTGCTTTCTCATATCCGATATGGGTCTGGTAACGGTTTGGGCCAATAGGACACCCAAAACAGCCGTTATCGCCAGTGCAATGATGGTCCCATTCGTAAAGATCTTATTGATTTCACTCATTTGATCATAAACGGTTTCGATTTCTCCGGCGATATAGATAGTCCCGATGACTTCGTTGTTGGATTCAATCGGTTTGGTGTATACCCATATCCGATCCTTTGTCTTATCATCGAGGTAGATATCATCGTCACCAAATCCGAGTGCAAGGGCTTTTTTAACCTCTTTCTCCGCACTGATCTGACCGACGAGACCTTGATTATTGGGATCAGAGGTCCCCTCGATCCTGGCTCGGCTATTGATGACCCTGATTTCAGCTATATCGGACGTTTTACTGCTATCATCCAATATCCTATATATATCCTCCTGAAGGGTGGGATCGTCCTCGGTCCTTTTTTTCAACATGGCTTCTTTTACGGTATATTCTAATAAGTTCACTCTATTGGTAATAGAGGTTTTAAAGTTCTCCACGAGCTTCTGCTCCAGTTCCCGCACAAAATAAACCCCGATGATTTGCATGGCGAGAAGGATGAGCAGGACGTAGATCAGAACAAATTTCAAATGAATCGAACGGGTTAAGCCAACTTTCTTCATTACATATTACTCCTGTTCAGGATTTCGTAAGTAATAACCTACTCCTCTACGTGTTACGATCCAGGTAGGGTGACTTGGGTTATCTTCAATTTTCTCGCGAAGACGTCTGACAGTAACATCGACTGTACGTACATCCCCGTAGTAATCATAACCCCACACTGTTTGAAGTAAATGCTCACGGGTCATGACTTGTCCGATATGCTTCGCCAAGTAATGAAGGAGCTCGAATTCACGGTGCGTCAATTCGATTGTTTCTCCCCGTTTTGAAACAACGTAGGCATCCGGATGGATCGTTAAGGATCCGACGGTGATTTCATTATTTTCATCCTCAACAGCTTGCTGCGCCCCGTGCTGGTGGCGTCGCAGATTGGCTTTCACCCTGGCAATCAATTCACGTGTACTGAACGGTTTAGTCACATAATCATCCGCCCCAAGCTCCAGTCCCAATACTTTATCGATTTCAGAGTCTTTCGCTGTCAGCATGATGATCGGCATTTCATACTTCTTCCTGATTTCACGGCACACTTCCATTCCATCACGATTCGGAAGCATGATATCAAGAAGGACAAGATCCGGTTTAATTTCTTCCGCCATCTTCACCGCTTCATCGCCATCATATGCGCAATGAACCTCATATCCTTCCTTCTTCAAATTAAACTGTAATATATCTGCAATTGGTTTCTCATCGTCAACGACTAATATCTTCTTTTCCATATCGATTGATCTCCTTTAGAAAAAAGTAATGGATCATATAAAGTTGTGATTAGTATAGGATTCTTCCTTTAAATTTATCACTTTCTCCATATTAATTCATCTTTAACTCTATCATACCCTTTATTTCAATGCTTGTTGATTATAATCTAAATATAACAAAGGGGACTGACAAATAAAATGATTGTGTCAGTCCCTTGCTTGATTCCCTCTATAAAATTACAATACATCCAATGGATTAATCAATGATCCATTTTTGAAGATTTCAATGTGAAGATGAACACCTGTTGCTTCACCCGTTTCGCCCATGATCCCGAGCTTCTGTCCTCTTTCAACCGTTTGTCCGGCAGAAACAGAGATGGAGTCTAAATGAGCATAAAGAGTTCTATATCCATTTCCGTGATCAATGATGACCTTATTTCCATAACCGCCATCGTCCCAGCCTGCTGATACGACTCTTCCATTATCAACGGATTTGATGGTACGGTCACTTGGACGGGCGATGTCGATGCCCTTATGCATTTTCCCCCATCGTTGTCCCTGCTTGGAAGAAATATATCCGCCATTCGTCGGCCATGCAAAACTTCCCGATCCTCGTGAAGGAATGGCTTTTGTCCCTTTAACCACAATATATTTCACCGGATCTTTTAATTTCTTTTCTTCTTTTACATTTTTAGAGATTTGAGAACCATTTACCTCTGTTGTTTCGAAGGTAACGGATTTCTCACCATCCTGACCCTCTTGCTTCACTTTCGTATCGCCCTTATTCATAGAAGAGTCTTCTTCAACTTCTTTATCATAAGCGATCTTTTCAATCTTATTTGCTTCCTTCTTAACGAGTACGTGAACAAGCGGCTCGTATACAGTAACGTTTAACTCTGCACCCACCTTAAGCGCGTCGTCCTCTTTCAAGCCTTCATTTAACTTGAGTAAAGTACCGGTCGTCAATTGATGATCTTCGGCAATCGTACTAAGAGAGTCGCCTTCTTGAACCTTGTACTTCTTCTCTTCTAACGCACCTTTTTTAAGAAAATCAGCCGCTTCTTCAGGGGACATCATTTCTTCCGGTTTCACCTGGGCCTTTTTAACGTCTACATTCTCTTTGAACGAAACTTCTAATAAACGAGTTTCATTTTCTTTTAAAGCGGGTAAAGAAGTAGTGGAAGAGTCTTTTTTCCTTGTCTCTAGTTCAGCCAGCTCTTCTTCGGAAACATAGTTAAGCTTAAAGGCTTTTAAAGCTTCTTCAGCCGCCTGTTCGTCTTTCACATAAGCAACCGGCTTATTGTCAACAACCAAAGCAAATGCATTTGCTTCGACTGCTACAGATTGGTTTAAGCTCTCAATGACTTGTTGATTATTTGTTTTGGAAGCTTCAAATACATTCTCAGGTATGTACGTTACTTCATGATCAAAATCAACCTGGTAATCACTGTATTCCTTCTGAGCCTTCTCAAGCTTCTCCTCTAATACTGCCTTTACTTCGTCCTGACTTGTAACGGCACCTACATACTCACTACCCATGTACACATGATAGATGGTTTGTAAATCTTCTTCAGATCCCGCAGCCGCAGCAGAAGAAAAGGTTAATGTGGTAAGAGCAAGTGTTGTAATCCCTACTCTCTTCACTAATTGACTTGATCTATGTCGAATATTAAGTTTTTTGTATTTGTCTAAAACGGGTAATAACTTCTCTCCAAAACTCATTGACTTGCCTCCTATAAACTAAAGCAAAAATCCCAGTTAACGGTAGTTCATTAAGCCTAATTTAGTCGAATTCTATAAAATTGCTACTTTACTAATTTACCATAATTCGACGAAAACCGGGACGCAGAATCATGATTGTAATATAACTGTATAATTTATCTGAAAATACACTTTCAACTTTTGGGCGATGATCCGCGTCATAATGGGAATGATATGGGTCTAAGGATGGATTTTCGATTGAAATAGGGTTGGTAGAAATTAGAGGATTTTCGATGTTTTATGTTACATGAATATTACAGGGGCATAATAAAAAAGTACTACGAGAGTCTAAGTCGTCGCAGTACTTTTTGTGTGATGGCTCAGGACGGAATCGAACCGCCGACACATGGATTTTCAGTCCATTGCTCTACCAACTGAGCTACTGAGCCAAATAGTTTTCGGCTTCCGCTAAGCTTCGAATCTCTTCGTCAGCTCACTCAGTCACATCCTCACGTATGTAAAATACGCTCCGGTGTTCCTTCGATCGCTTCCTCGACCTTCTCGCTTATCGAAACCCTTTTCCATTTCATGAATATCAGATATGTAAATGGCGGTCCGGACGGGACTCGAACCCGCGACCTCCTGCGTGACAGGCAGGCATTCTAACCAACTGAACTACCGGACCAGAGTTTTTTGACGATAGTCAAAATAACTATCCTTACTTTGCTCTTGCAAAAAAATATGTATTCTATTTCCATATAGTATTACCTAGTAAACCAGCAGTCTAAGGAAATAAAATATGACCCATACGGGATTCGAACCCGTGTTACCGCCGTGAAAGGGCGGTGTCTTAACCGCTTGACCAATGGGCCGTAAAAAATGGTGAGCCATGAAGGATTCGAACCTTCGACCCTCTGATTAAAAGTCAGATGCTCTACCAACTGAGCTAATGGCTCTCTAAGTATATATAAACACGAATCCAAGGCTTGATCAAAGCCTCTTTCGTGACAACGAAATTAATATTATCACAGTATGATTGTCGAGGGCAACAGTTTTTTTGGTTTTTTTGTCGAAAATTATTTCTCGGGGAATAATGTGGGCAATAGTAGGGGGATGAGGAAATGGATTTCGTCTAAATGTACCCCCACCACATAAAAAAGACCCGCCACCAGAGCCACATTACCGCTCCAGCAGCAGACCTCCACCTCAAATAACATCAATAAGTCAAACTAGCCGCCACAACCAAACCGACAACAATAGCTGCGGAGAATAGGCTGAATCCGATGGCGATGTTTCCTTCTTCCACTTTCTTGGCTAAGTTCGTGCGCGGGGTGAGGACGTACTCGATGATCCAGTAGGCGATGACCTGGGTCGCGATTCCGATCAGTCCCCAGATGAACGCGTCTAGGAGGTTCAGGCTGTTCGCCCAGACCGTGTAGATGACGATGGCGAGCCCGATGGCCTTACCCCATAACTTCAGTGCTACGGCAATGTTTCCTTCTTTGATTAACTTCGCTTCTGAGAACTTGGTGGTGAAGGCGAAGACGGTGATTCCGAGGAGCATGAGTCCAAGGCCGGTACCGACATGGGCCAGAAAGCTGAGTAGGGCGTCACTTGTAATGATTTGCATATGTTTCTCTCCTTTTTAATTCTCCCGTATTCCTACAGGCAGAAAGTATGATTCGTTATCGGTGATGGCATTTCCGGCTCGTATGCCGATGGCGCCGGGGTTGCCGTTGATGATGAAGCTTCCGACCATCAAGCTTGCTTCCTTTTTCCCTTCATCGGTCGTGATGACCGAGACAGGAAGGGGGCAAAATTTTTGATAGACAGGGAGGGTTTGTTTATAGGTTTCATTTTTATCTTCCAACAGGACCTTCCCTGTCGCTTCCATTATCTTGACCGTATCTCCTTCGCGGCCGAATGCAGGTTTCTGAACGTAGGTCATCCCGCTTTCTTCGAAGGGTTCGGGATCCAGATAGGTTGGAAGGAAGTAGCGTCCGATCCACTGATGTTCTTCTTCGGTGAAAAAGGGACTTCCCTCTTCATGCAGCCCCCATATGAGTGCCTGCACCCCTTTTGATTGCAGTAAAAAGGCGGAGGGAGGGTTCAAGATGGCAAGCTTTCTATCCAACACCATCTGCATCATTTCCAGACCGACTTTTTCTTTGGTCAGTGGATCTTGATCATCGACGAGATGCTCGACGGGATAGGTTTGCCGGTATAAGACATCGATCCGCTCTCCGCTTGGAGTATAAAGTCCATCATCCCGAATCTGCAGCTGATCCAGACTGACATATTCTGAAGGGACGCCGGAAAGCTCCTGGATATACTTTGTCGTCAAGTAATCTTCTTCGTGATCGGCATGAGAAGTGAAGACGATTTTTGCGTCTCCTTTTCTTCGAAGGGACTTCCAGGAAGATAAGAGACCCCGTTTCAACTCCCTGGCTAATCTTTCTTCCATTCCCGCGTTCGGGTTTGGACAATCAAAATACTGACATACCTTTTCATTTACGAAATAGAGCTCTTTTATGAATGTAGGGGTATCACTATTAAATTCCAATAGTTTCATACCTTCTTCTGAAACGACAAAATCGAATCTCCCGATGAGACACTCTTGCGGGATGGATCTATATTTTATATAAGAAAGGGATTCCTTGGGGTATCCAAGCTCGAGGAGGGTATCATCGTCCAACTCCCGGAGCAGATCAGCTGTCTTATCAAAGATGGCATACACCCGCCTTGACGCTTCACGAATCGCCGCTATCGTTTCAGGTGATTTTATATCGATATCCAGTAAGGCATATTCCATGTCGTATAAATTGTGCCAAAATTCCGGAATGTCGTGGTAAAATGCATTTCTTTTTTCACGATGAGCGGTTGTCATATTATCCTCCGAATCCACCTTTAGAGCCGCTTCCGATTCCCGATTTATAGCTTTTGGAATATGATTTGTATTTCGAGAAATTTTTCAGGTTTGATTTGTTTTTAAACATCCTGCCGGCGAACCAAAAGTAGCCAAAGTGAGGGGATCGATTGTCATCGCAATAGTACGTCCCGCTGTCGTCATCCCAATCCCAGTCGTCACAGTCTACATCCGTCGGCTCCGGTGGAAGGTCCTGATTCCCGCATCCAGTAACAGATATGGCCATGACGGAAGCGGCCACTCCCGCCATCATTTTTTTCGTTTTGTTCATTTTCTTTCCTCCTCCAGCTTATATCCCGTTGTCTTCACATATAGTATATACACATAACGGTCCTCATCGATTTCAGCAGAATCCCGTTCCCATTCAACCCCATCTATATAATAGTAAACAGAACCGATGACACTTAGAATATCAAGATGGTAATCATGGTGTTCTATTTTTAAAATGGGATTATTTTTCCGCTGATTTAATTCCCGGATTTCCAGTACCAGTCGTTCAGGGGGAAACAACGGATCCTTCAGCGGTTCTTCTTCATAGGTTTCAACATAAATGATGAATAGGTTCCCTTCGATGGCAGAAGATAGCTGCCGGTAGGTGACTCCTTCCTTTACGAAGAACTCACATTCCCTTCTTGCCAGGATCTGCTCCAGCTCAATATCCTGATAATGATAAATCGCTTCGAAGGTGTCGTTCCCTTTTCTGAGTCTATATTCTAATATCGGTGCTTCCATTGATCACTCCAGCCTCCTACAATGATTTCTTTTAACTATACGAACCACTGCGGAAAAGGTTTCATTTCCCGGAGGTTCATTGGTATGATTGAACTATGATTTTTTTAAAAAAGGAGGGGCTGTATGCTTATTTTCCAAAGGATTTGGAAACAAATCACCAAAATGGACTTTGGTTTCATTCTTCTATTATCTCTGATTATTATCCTGTTGGGAACCGTCGGCAGTCATTTTTTGGAACCTGAAACCTTTCCAACGCTCTTTGACGGATTCTGGTGGACGATGACGACCTTGACCACTGTCGGTTATGGGGATTATTTCCCTGTTTCAGTTGGAGGACGGATGCTTGGGATCTTCCTCTTCATCTTTGGAATCGGGATCATCGGGGTGTTGATCAGTAAGACCGTTGATTCGATTACCACGTTTCAGAAATTCAAAAGGGAGGGAAAATTAGTGTATACATATGAAGATCATTATATTTACATCAATTGGTCAAAGAAAACGGAAAGAGCCATTCAAGAAATTCTTGCCCATGTACCCGATGCCGAAATTGTACTCATTGATATGCTTCCCATAACACCAATCGAGCATGAGCAGGTCCATTTCATCCAAGGGGACCCTTCTGATGAAAACGTCTTGTTGATGGCGAATATCTTTGAAGCTAAGCGCGTGGCGATCTTTTCGGATTCCAAAATTGAGGATCCTTCGCTGATAGATGGTAAGACGTTGTTAATAGCGTCCGCTGTTGAAGGATTATCAAAAACACATCAGAAGGAAGTCCATACGATCGTGGAGGTTTCGGAAGACCGTCATATCCCTAAGTTTCAGCATATCGCCGTCGAGGACTTTATTTTATCCAATGATTCTGTCTCCCTTCTCATGGCAAAAGCCACCCTGCATCCCGGGACGACGAATTTATTCAGACAATTACTCAGTAAACGTTACGGAAATAACATTCATGAATTCAAGGTGAAGGAAAATTGGAAGACGATCAAGCAGGCATCTGAGGAACTTCTTGAAAAAGGGGCCATTCTCCTCGCCGTGAATGATAATATGGATTTCACCGACGCCACGAACCGGCAGCTTCATTCAGATGACATCCTCTATGTCGTCTGTCATGACCGGGTGTACGAAGAATTAAACCAATAAAAAAATCTCAGCCCCTTGAAGGCTGAGATTTTTTTTATCATTAATTCGGGCTCCAAACGCTGCGAACCACATTCGTTTGAGAACGGTCGGGTCCGACTGAGAAGATGGAAAGAGGAATCCCTGTCAATTGTGATACCCGCTCTAAGTAATGACGGGCATTTTCAGGAAGATCCGTTAACGTCTTGCATCCTGTGATGTCTTCCGTCCAGCCTGGAAGCTCTTCATACACAGGCTCACATTCAGCCAGGATGTTAAGGTTAGCCGGGAACTCTTCCATGACTTCACCTTTATATTTGTAAGCAACACAGATTTTCAATGTTTCGATTCCTGTCAGAACGTCGATCGAATTCAGTGAAAGATCCGTTAATCCGCTGACACGACGGGCATGACGTACAACCACACTGTCAAACCAGCCGACACGGCGAGGGCGTCCAGTCGTTGTACCGTATTCACGGCCGACTTCACGGATTTGATCTCCGATTTCGTTGTTTAATTCTGTAGGGAAAGGACCGTCCCCAACACGTGTTGTATATGCTTTTGAAACACCGACTACGTGATTAATTTTTGTTGGGCCGACTCCGGAACCGATCGTCACTCCACCAGCTACCGGATTAGAAGATGTGACAAACGGATATGTACCTTGATCGATATCAAGCATAACCCCTTGAGCTCCTTCAAATAGAACGCGACGGCCGTTATCGATGGCATCGTTCAGGACAACGGATGTATCGACAACATAGTGCTTGATCTGCTGACCGTACTCGTAGTACTCATCCAGGATGTCTTTAATATCGAAGCCTTCTGTTTCATAGAATTTTTCAAAAAGGCGGTTTTTCTCTTCCAGGTTACGTGCAAGCTTTTCTTCGAACGATTGACGATCCAGAAGATCTGCGATACGGATACCGACACGAGCGGCTTTATCCATATAGGCAGGACCGATTCCTTTTTTCGTTGTACCGATTTTGTTGGCACCTTTACGCTCTTCATCAATTTCATCCAGCTTTAAGTGATATGGAAGAATCACATGTGCACGGTTGCTGATTCTTAGGTTGTCTGTTGTCACATCGCGATCGTGAAGATACTTCAACTCTTTCACAAGAGCTTTCGGATCGACAACCATCCCATTTCCGATTACGGATGTTTTTTCGTTATAGAAAATACCTGATGGAATTAAGTGTAATTTATATGTTTCACCGTCAAACTTAATTGTATGACCCGCGTTGTTCCCACCTTGGTAACGCGCGATTACTTCTGCATGTTCAGAAAGGAAGTCAGTGATCTTTCCTTTTCCTTCGTCTCCCCATTGCGTTCCTACTACTACTACTGAAGACATATTAAGCACCTCCGACGGGAATTAGTATTCCCTCTTTTATCAAACAAACTCATTTTATCAACACTAAAACTGAAAGTCAATCAAAACACGAACGTTTATATAGGTAATTATATTTATGTTCGTGTAATTTCGGACTTTCATCCATGAAATCCTCTAGTTAAAGAATTTTGAGACAAATAAATAATTGATAGGGTGTCGGCAGGTTATGATAGCGCAATGTAGAATCTTTTGCTAATCTAAAATAAGCATTTTGAATTTTACATACAATTGAATAGTGGGGTGACGATGTGATGATAAGACGATTTTTTAGTTATTACCGTCCGCACCGGCGGCTTTTTTATATTGATTTCGTCTGTGCGGTGTTGGTGGGACTTTTAGAGTTGGGATTTCCTTTGGCGGTATCGTGGTTCATTGATTCTTTATTGCCTGAGGGGAATTGGAGTACCATCCTGGCTGTTTCAGCGGGTCTCCTGGTTCTTTATTTGCTCAGTTCGAGTATGCAGTTTGTGGTGAACTACTGGGGGCATAAGCTTGGGATCAATATTGAGACGGATATGAGGCGGGAATTGTTTCATCATGTTCAGAGGCAATCCTTCCGCTTCTTTGATAATACGAAAACCGGTCATATCATGAGCCGGGTGACAAATGACCTGATGGACATCGGGGAGCTTGCCCACCATGGTCCTGAAGATTTGTTTATCGCCGTCATGACCTTTATCGGGGCATTCTGGATCATGCTCTCGATCAATATGGAGCTTGCTTTGGTTGCGATCATCATTGTTCCTTTCCTTGTGTGGCTCATTTCGTATTCGAATATTAAAATGAATGCGGCCTGGACGAAGATGTACGGAAATATCGCTGACGTCAACAGCCGCGTTGAAGACAGTGTTTCCGGGGCGAGAGTGGTTCAATCATTCACAAATGAGTCCTATGAAATGGAACGCTTTAACGAGAATAATCAATTTTTCCGGAAGTCGAAACTGAAGGCTTATAACGTAATGAGCGTGAATTTATCCGGGATTTATATTACCACACGGTTGATGACGTTAATTATTTTAGTTTACGGAGCCTGGCTGAGTTTTTCAGGAGCTCTCTCCTATGGGGAGCTTGTCGCCTTCATCCTTTATATCAACGTTCTTTTTAAACCGATCGACAAGATTTCGGCCCTATTGGAACTGTATCCGAAGGGAATGGCAGGCTTTAAGCGGTTCACAGAGCTGATGGATATGGAGCCGGATATCGAGGATCGCCCCCATGCTGTTGAAGTGTCCACGCTGAAAGGGGATATTGCCTTTAACGATGTGACGTTTGGATATGAACCTGACCGGCCCATTCTGAATGATTTATCCTTCGCCATCCAACCAGGACAGACCGTCGCATTTGTCGGTCCTTCCGGTGCCGGGAAAACGACGATATGCTCATTGATCCCCCGCTTCTATGATATAGAAGAAGGAGCCATCACCATTGATGGGATCGACATCCGTGAGATGACGAAAGAATCCCTTCGTTCCCAGATCGGGATCGTACAGCAGGATGTGTTCCTATTCACCGGGACGCTCCGTGAAAATATTGCTTACGGGAAGCTTGATGCCACCCAGGAAGAGATTGAGGAAGCGACGAGACGAGCGCATTTGACAGATCTGATCGCATCCCTTCCAGACGGATATGAAACCCAGATCGGGGAGAGGGGACTGAAACTTTCCGGTGGCCAAAAGCAGCGCTTATCCATTGCCCGTATGTTCCTTAAAAATCCACGGATCCTGATTCTGGACGAAGCCACTTCCGCTCTGGATACAGAGACAGAAGCGATCATCCAAGAGGCGTTAAATGAACTCGCAAAAGACCGGACCACCCTGGTGATTGCCCACCGGTTGGCAACGATCCGGAAAGCGGACCGCATTCTCGTCGTCACTGAAAACGGGATCGCCGAGGATGGGACTCATGAAGAGTTGCTCTCTAATGAAAATGGGATCTTTACGAGGCTTCATGCCCATCAACATGCGACCATCTTATAACAACAAAAAAATCCAAGCCTGATAAGCTTGGATTTTTTCTATTAAGCCGGAGCGTCATCGAACCGCCGCTCCAGATTCACGAATTTATTGTATTCCTTCACGAACGCCAGAGACACGTTCCCAACCGGACCGTTACGCTGCTTGGCGATGATGATCTCGATGATATTCTTATTTTCCGCTTCTTTGTCGTAGTAATCTTCACGGTATAGGAAGGCTACGATGTCAGCATCCTGCTCGATACTTCCTGATTCACGGATATCGGACATCATCGGGCGCTTATCTTGACGCTGCTCCACACCACGTGAGAGCTGGGATAAGGCGATGACCGGCACTTGAAGCTCACGGGCCAGCCCTTTCAGTGAACGGGAGATTTCAGAAACCTCCTGCTGACGGTTTTCGCCTGAGCGACCGCTACCCTGAATCAGCTGCAGGTAGTCGATGAGGATCATTCCAAGACCGTGCTCCTGTGCGAGTCGTCGGCATTTGGAACGGATTTCCCCTACTTTGATCCCCGGCGTATCATCAATATAAATACCGGCATTCGAGAGGCTCCCCATGGCCATGGTCAGCTTTCTCCAGTCTTCATCCGTCAGATCACCGGTACGGAGATTCTGTGCGTTAATGTTCCCTTCTGCACACAGCATACGCATGACGAGCTGTTCCGCACCCATCTCGAGTGAGAAGATGGCTACATTTTCCTTGGCTTTAACGGCAACGTTTTGAGCAATGTTCAGGGCAAAGGCTGTCTTACCCATGGAAGGACGGGCCCCGACAATGATCAAGTCATTTCGCTGGAATCCGGCCGTCATATGGTCAAGATCGGCGAATCCTGTTGAAATTCCCGTCACGTCACCCTTACGATTCGTGAGGGTTTCGATATTGTCATAGGTCCGTACGAGTACATCTTTAATATTATGGAAAGCTCCGGCGTTTTTACGCTGGGCGACTTCCATGATGTTTTTTTCCGCTTCGCTCAGGAGGCTGTCCACCTCATCCTCACGGGCATAGCCGTCAGAAGCGATATCGGTAGCAGTACGGATCAACCTTCTCAGTAACGACTTCTCTTCCACAATCTTTGCGTAGTATTCAATATTCGCAGCGGTAGGAACGGAAGCGGCCAGTTCACTTAAGTAAGCGACCCCGCCGACATCCTCGAGCTCTTTCGCTGCTGCCAGTTCTTCAGTCACCGTTATCAGGTCGACGGCTTTTCCGCCATCCCCCAGATTCAGCATGACATTGTATATTCTTTGATGAGAATGACGATAGAAATCCTCTGGAATCAATATTTCCGATGTGGTCGTCAATGCACTGGGCTCCAGGAAAATGGCCCCTAATACCGCTTGTTCAGCCTCGATATTCTGAGGTGGAACCCGGTCCTGAAACATTTCATTCATCTATGCTCACGCCTCCCTTACGATCAAACAGATCCTGACTTTCATATCTATATAAAAAAGAATGGTATTTTACCGAAAAAATGTGATCAGGATAAAATCCAGATCACATTTTATATCAAGCTATATTCATTTTAACATGTTTTTCTCAAAATGAAGTTACCAAATTTCGTATATTCAGTGGAAAACTATTCTTCCGTTACATGTACCTTTAATGTTGCGGACACATCTGTATGCAGTTTCACAGGAACATTTGTGTAACCAAGGGCACGGATGGCGTCATTCATTTCGATTTTACGTTTATCGATTTTGATGTCATGAGCCTTTTTCAGCGCATCGGCGATTTGCTTGCTCGTGATGGAACCGAATAAACGGCCGCCTTCACCGGACTTCGCTTTCATCTCGACCGTGATTTCTTCTAATGTCCCTTTTAATTTTTTTGCTTCTCCCAGTTCTTCTTGAGCGACCTGTTGTTCTTTCTTCTTTTGACCCTCAAGTTGACCCATGTTTGCGTTCGTTGCTTCGACAGCCAGTCCCTTTTTCAATAAAAAGTTATGTGCATAACCGTCTGCTACGTTTTTTACTTCGCCTTTTTTTCCTTTACCTTTAACATCTTTTAAGAAAATGACTTTCATATCTCTTTTCTCCCTTCAAAATAATCATTTAGTGCTTCTTTCAGCTGCTCTTCCGCTTCCAGGACCGATACCTGCTTGATCTGGGTGGCGGCATTGGTTAAATGACCTCCACCGTTCAGGTTTTCCATGATGATCTGTACGTTAACGTCACCCAGTGAACGGGCACTGATACCGATTGTGTCAGGGTCCCGCTTCGAGATGACGAAGGACGCAATGACTTCATCCATGGTCAATAAGGTGTCTGCTGCCTGGGCAATGAGAACGGGATCATAAATGACATCTTCCTCGGCTTTCGCTATGGCAACTCCTTCACGGAAGAACTTGACCGACTCGATCAAACGGGAACGCTTGATGTACGTATCGACATCCTCTTTGAGGAATTTTTGGACCAGCACTGTGTCTGCACCCTGTGCCCGCAAGTAGGAAGCCGCATCAAACGTCCTCGATCCCGTCCGGAGCGTAAAGCTCTTCGTATCGACAATGATCCCGGCGAGGAGTGACGTCGCTTCCAGCATCGTGATCTTTTCATGCTTCGGCTGATATTCAAGCAGCTCTGTCACAAGCTCTGCCGTAGAAGAAGCATAAGGCTCCATATAGACAAGCAGTGGATTTTTGATAAAATCTTCGCCCCGGCGATGATGATCGATGACGACGACTTTATCCACTTTGTTTAATAGCTTTTCTTCAATGACCAGGGAAGGCTTATGGGTATCGACGACGACGAGCACCGTATCGTCCGTTGCCATCTCAAGTGCTTCCTCCGGTGTGATGAAGCGTGGGTGAAGATCGGAATTCGCTTTGATTTCCTTCATCAATCGTTTCACACCGTTGTCGATTTCATTAAAGTTCAAGACGACATAGCCTTCACGCTGATTCATCTGGGCCACTTTCCGGATCCCGATCGCTGCTCCGATGGCGTCCATATCAGGATGCTTGTGCCCCATGATGATGACCTTATCACTCTCGATCATGATTTCCTTTAAAGCATGGGAAATGACCCTTGCCCGCACACGGGTCCGCTTTTCCATAGGATTGGTTTTACCGCCATAGAACTTGACCTTTCCATTGGTCTGTTTAATCGCGACCTGATCCCCGCCTCGTCCAAGTGCAAGGTCAAGGCTTGATTGAGCCAGTGTCCCGAGTTCCGGAAGGGAGGAGACTCCTGTCCCGACACCGATACTCAAGGTAAGGGGGACATTCTGCTTCGAGGTCGTATCCCGGACATCATCCAGGATCCCAAACTTCTCCTTCTCCAGTACTTGAAGGATCTTCTCATTTATGACGGCGATGAACCGTTCGGAAGAGACCCTCTTCAGGAACACACCGTACTCTTTCGCCCACTTATTCAGGATGGATGTCACAAGGCTGTTCAAGCTGCTTCTCGTCTGATCATCCATGCCTTGCGTCAACTCATCGTAGTTATCTAGAAAAATGATTCCAATATTCGTGCGTTCATCATGATATTGCTTTTCTATTTCTTTTTGCTCTGTGACATCAAAGAAGTAGAGTAGTTTTTCCTTGAGCTTCAATACGACATGATACTTTCGTTCATTAATCGTCACAATTTCCGAATCGACTTCCTGTTTGATTAATGGAACGAGTGATTCAGCCACATCGTAAAGGGACCTTCCAACGACTGTGTCTTCATTGAAACAAGAGGCAAGAAAAGGATTCGTCCATTCTATGTAATATTCATCATTGATCAGCATGATCCCAATGGGCATCTCCATCAACGCTTCTTCCCCTACACGCTTGACGCGATAGGATAAGGTGGAGATATATTCCTCTGTTTCTTCGTGTGACCTTCTTTCAAAATAGAAAGCGAGAAAGTACACGATTCCAAAGACAATCAACCCTATTAACGAAATGATCCATTGGTAAAAGGAAACCGATACTAACAATAGAGCTGTTAATATAGCTAGACCGTACAATGGGTAGCGGATCATTCGCTTATTAAAATAAGATGGCATGATTTCAGCTCCTGGATCTTAAATTTCTATGACTTGCGTTGCAGGCGTTGTCTTAGATCAAATCCTAAGTCAATTATACCTAAAATTCGCACGAGATAAAGAAGAGGAATCGAAATGATTGTAATTAATACCAAAATTCCTTTGGACCAGCCTTTCAGATGAGCAAAGAAATAAATGAATGACAATCCTTGCACCGCCATCAGTGTCTGCAGTACATACAAAATATTAATCAGCGCCGTATAAACGTATGTTCCTTTTTCCGGCTGAAGGATCATGGACAGCACAAGTGTGATCAAATAATACCAAAGAATGCTCTTAGGGAGCTTCCATTCCCTGAATGGCTTGAAGACCGGTACATCTCTTCCCAGACGCTTCATGATCGGAAAATTAATCAAGATGAAAATCAGGGCCAGTACAACCGATATTCCGACAAACAACGTAGGCATTAAGGTTTGAACAAGATCAATCGAGCTCTCAAGACTATCGACCAGCTTTTTGTCCGGTTCCTGGCCGAGGGTTTTAAATAATGAATAATAAGCAGCCTTCGATTCCTTCAGGCTGTCTTCAATCACATTTACACCTAAAAATAGAATGGAAACAACATAACCGATCACAATGTTGATAACAAGTGTGAGACTTGCTGCCATAAACAGCCTCATCTTATCCACTCTTGCCTTTACACACCAGCCAATGACCAGCCCGGTTGTAGCCACCATAAAGGCAACCGGTAATGCAAGCAGTCCTCCGAATAAGAAAGACAGACCCAGTGATCCGATCAATACTAAGATCGAATTCCATACCGAATACTTGGAACTGAATAAAATAAGAGGGAGGGGCAACACAAAAAATGCCAGGGTCCCAATCAGCGGAACATATAAACTCAATAACATTAGCACAGTAAAGATGGCGAGCATCAGCGCACCTTCTGTCAAAACACGGGGATTCCTCACTCAAAACGCTCCTTACGATAAATTAAACAATGCAATAGCACTATCATATCAATTTTGAAGATAGATTTCATCTAATGGGGATTTGGAAGGGGCTTTTGTCAAAGTTGTGCCACTTTCAGTGAAACATGGGTTACTTCTGGTCGAACTCGTCCCAAATTGTGAATATCCTTCAATATCATATTAAAAAGAGGGCATCCCTCTTCACAGCTATTCATCTACTCTAGTATGCACTCACTCTAAAAAGGAGTATACGTAGTAGATAAAGAAAGGCCATGTGTCAGGACTACCCTATTATCGCAGATTATGAAATTTTGAATCGTTCAATGGAGGACTGAAGCTCCTGGCTAAGGTCCGTCAGACGCTCCGCTGCTTCTGTAACGGATTGTACGGCCCTAACCTGCTCCTCTGTCGAAGCACTCATTTCCTCGCAGGAAGCGGCTGTCTCTTCGGCTGTCGCGGCCATCATTTGGATCACATTGACCACTTCATCCTTTTCGAGATTGATTTGACCCACTTCATTATACATATTCTCAATTTCACGCTGCATGGATTTCATTAATTGAGAGGTTTCATCAAATACATGATTCGTTTTTTGAATCACATCATTCTGCACCTCGAATGTTTCTTTTGTCTTAACCATTTCGTCCACTGCTTGATGAGAGCCCTGTTGGATCTCAACAATCGTGCGCTTGACTTCTTCCGTTGCTTTCACGGATTGATCAGCAAGCTTGCGAACCTCTTCGGCTACCACAGCGAACCCTTTGCCGTGTTCTCCGGCTCTTGCCGCTTCAATGCTCGCATTGAGGGCAAGCAGATTCGTTTGAGACGAAATTTCCGTGATCGTTCCCATGACGGATTCAATCGTCTTCACTTTTGCTTCCAGGCTAAGAATGACTTTTTCCATGGAAGTGATGTATTCACTGGAAGAGTGATAGGCATTTTCCAATGCTTTCACCTGATTCAATCCAGACTGGTTCATGGTATCCGCTTTCCCTGCAAGTTCAGACATGGCTTTGGATTTTTCATAAACCCCATCAATTCTCGATCCTAATTGCTCTGTTTGAAGGTGAGCCCGATCAGAGTCAGCCGCTGACTGTGAAGCTCCGGTGGCGATTTCCGTTACGGCCCTTGCCATTTCCTCACTTGACGCATTTGTTTCCTCAGAAACTGCACTTAGCCCTTCGGCAGATTCCCGAACATTATAGATCGATTCCTGAACGACTTTTATCGTATCTTTCATATTCACGATCATTTTATTTAAATCTGTAGCCAGGAGGCCCGTTTCATCTTTTGAGTTGATCGTAGATTGAATGGATAAATCACCCGACGAAACGTCGGTTACCGTTTTTTGCAGCTCTTTAATCGGTTTTGTCATCATATTGGCTACAATGACAACCAGCACCAGCATGATGACCAGCGTGATCAGAGCTGTGATTTGGAGTAAATGTTCAATGTCTTTAGAGGATTGAATGAGATCCTCCATGTTATAAGCGGAACCCACTTTCCAATTCGTTTTCGGTACCGTACTGTATATCAATATTTTTTTATCGCCATCTAAGTCATAGCGGATAGTATCTGAGTCTTTTTCAGATTTTAACATCTTGCTGATAAACGGTAACGTAGACAGATCTTCACCGCGTTTGGTCGGATGAACGATGGCTGTACCATCAAGACCAATCAAAAACGGATAACCATTATATCCGATTTCCATTTTGGAAACACGGTCGGTCAGTTTCGACAGGTTAATATCGACACCGAGGACACCCACCACTTTGTTTTCAGAGACAATCGCCCTTGAGGCGGTTATGATGTATTCCTCCGTTGCCGTATCCACATAAGGTTCGCTCCATACGACTCCAGCCCTTGCTTCTGCAGCGGTTTTATACCACTCTCTGCTCGTCGGATCAAAATCACTCGGCAGGGAAACGGAAGGGACGATTTTCAGTTTCTTATTCGGTGATGCAAAGTAGATGGAAGTGGCTTCCTCGTACAAACCAAGATAATTATCAAAATCCGATTGGATATTCGCATATAGCTCTGTATTATCTACGTCCTTTTCTGTTTGCATTTGTGCCTTGGCATAGTTTTTCAATGAGTTGGAAACGGAGTACTGGTCTATACTCTTTTCATATTGTCCTAGGAATAGCTGTACGGAATTATTGAGTTCCCCGACGATCCCTTGAGTTTGACCGATGACTTCATCCTCTGTTTTCATTCTCGTCTGCCAGCTGGTAATGGATATGATGACAGCCAAGGAAACCATAAATAAGATAGAAATGATGACAATAAGCTTCATTCTGATGGAAGATAAAATAAATGTCTTTTTATGGTCTTTTTTGTTTTTCTTTCTGATTTTTTTCACCAAAATTCCCCCTTTTACTACAAAAAACATCAATGTACACACACTTATTCATCGACATTTTCCTGTGATTATTTATAGTTTTGGGGGAATTCTTACTTCTTATAGATTTAAAATCAATTGTCGTTGGATAAGTGTTGGTGTGAAAATAAGACCGTTCCGTTTCGCTACAGGCACTTGCTTTCCTCGGGGAGGAAGTCGAGCCTCCTCAGGCTTTGCCTTGCGGGGTCTCGACCTTTCCTCTATTTCCCGAAGGAGTCAAGTGCCTTCCGCTGCACTCCACTCTGTGCTTTTACAGGATGAGTTTCTAATTATGAAAAGACATTAATTCCTTACTAAAAGGGAACAAGTATCTTCACATAAGGATCTTTTCTTAGAAAGAGTTATTGTAAAAAAGCTGCCGTCAAAGGTCTAATAACCAGTATGTGTTTGTGTGAGAGGAGTAATATTTGAAGGACAGAACTAGTAATAACAAAAATCAATCGACAGAGCCGACAACACTTCGAAAAATGCTGAGTTAATACTTATATGTATTTATATTTTTCTATATTTATATACTCTTGCTTATTAAGTTGATTGAAGCGGAAGGTGCTCGACTCCTGCGGGAAACGCGGGAAAGTTGAGACCCCACAGGGCAGAGCCCGAGGAGGCTCAACTCACGCCCCGCGGAAAGCGAGCACCTGCAGTGGAAATCAACCAGCACTCACTCATCTATAAGCAGCCATACTACGAAAACAGCCATAAAAAAAGCAGCAGAGACAAGTCTCTGCTGCTTTTAAGTCGATGATATTATTCACCAGTAACGTATGGAAGTAATGCCATTGTACGAGCGCGTTTGATCGCACGAGTCAACTTACGTTGGTACTTAGCGTTCGTTCCAGTTACACGACGTGGAAGAATCTTTCCACGTTCAGATACGAATTTCTTAAGAAGATCAACATCTTTGAAATCGATATGTGTAATTCCGTTTGCTGTGAAGTAGCACACCTTACGACGTCTACGTCCACCTCTACGTCCTCCTGCCATTTGTTTCGCCTCCTATCTTGTTTGGATTCGTTATCGTTCGTTTAGAATGGCAGATCATCATCGGAAATGTCGATCGGCTGACCGTCATTTGCAAATGGATCCTCATCTACACGTGTATAGTTGTTGTTATTATTGTTGTTGCGTTGTTGATTCTGATTCTGACTATACGGATTTCCTTGGTCACGCTGACCTCCACCCGAATAGCCCGGACTTCCTCCACGATCGCCTTGATTCGCACTACGCGGCTCTAAGAACTGAACGCTTTCTGCTACAACTTCCGTCATAAACACACGGCGTCCATCCTGTCCTTCGAAATTACGTGTTTGAATGCGACCGTCAACGCCAGCTAAGCTGCCTTTTTTAAGAAAGTTTGCTACATTCTCTGCAGGGCGACGCCATACAACACAGTTAATAAAATCTGCTTCCCGTTCTCCTGATTGGTTCGTAAAACTACGATTGACAGCCAGTGTAAACGAAGCAACAGCCACTCCACTTGGAGTATATTTTAATTCAGGGTCTTTGGTTAAACGCCCTACTAATACAACTCGGTTCATCATCAGAATCAACCCCTTCCTTCTAGTTTACTGTTTCACGTGAAACAGATGATAGAAGTGTATATCTTAAAAAACGTACGGATTATTCTTCTTCTTTAACAACGATATGACGGATAATATCATCGCTGATTTTAGCTAAACGATCGAATTCGTTAACTGCATCAGAAGTAGCGCTCATCTTAACTAGTTGATAGAAACCATCACGAAAATCGTTGATTTCATACGCTAAACGACGTTTACCCCAATCTTTTGACTCGATGATTTCCGCGCCGTTAGTTGTTAAAACGTTATCGAAACGCTCAACTACTGCTTTCTTTGACTCGTCGTCAATGTTTGGGCGGACAATGTACATAACTTCGTACTTTCTCATCTGAATGTCACCTCCTCGTGGTCTATGCGGTCCTTTCTTTGTGAAAGAACAAGGAGCAATGCGTTCATTACTCACGAAATAAAATTATAGCATAGGTTCCCTATTATTGCAATATGACGTAAAAAAAAGACTAGAATCGAAACTCTAGTCTTTTTATATAAAACTTACACGTTAAAGCGGAAGTGAATGATGTCTCCGTCTTTTACAAGGTATTCTTTCCCTTCCAAACGGACTTTTCCTGCTTCGCGGGCTGCACCCATTGTACCGGCAGCAACTAAATCTTCATAAGATACGGTTTCGGCACGGATGAATCCTCTTTCGAAGTCGGTGTGGATGACACCTGCACATTGAGGGGCTTTCATTCCTTCACGGAACGTCCAGGCACGGACTTCTTGTACACCTGCTGTGAAATAAGTAGCCAGTCCCAATAGGGAATAGGTAGCACGGATCAGCTGATCAAGGCCAGATTCTTCGATGCCTAATTCCTGCAGGAACATCGCCTTTTCTTCATCATCAAGCTCGGCGATCTCAGATTCAATCTTCGCACAGACAACGATCACTTCGGCATTGTCGTCCTTCGCAAATTCACGTACTTTCTGAACATACTCGTTATCAGAAGGATCCGCAATCTCGTCTTCACTTACGTTCGCTACGTATAATACAGGTTTGGACGTCAGAAGATGAAGCTGTTTTACAAGCTTCATTTGCTCATCCGAGAACTCAACTGTACGAGCTGGCTGTTCTGCTTCCAAAGCTTCTTTGATTTTCACAAGGATGTCGTGCTCAAATACCGCTTCTTTGTCTTTCTGCTTCGCCATTTTCTGAACTCTTGTAATTCGCTTGTCCACCGTTTCAAGGTCAGCCAGGATCAACTCCAGGTTGATGACTTCGATATCCGCAATCGGATCTACTTTACCGGATACGTGTGTGATATTATCATCTGCGAAACAACGGACAACCTGACAGATCGCATCCACTTGACGGATGTGGGATAAGAACTTATTCCCCAATCCTTCCCCTTTACTTGCGCCTTTAACAATCCCGGCAATATCCGTGAATTCGAAGGCAGTGGGAACCGTCTTCTTCGGGTCCACAAGTTCTGTTAATTTATCCAGGCGGTGATCCGGAACCTCTACGATTCCTACGTTCGGATCAATGGTACAGAACGGGTAGTTCGCAGATTCTGCACCTGCTTTTGTAATTGCGTTGAATAGTGTGGATTTCCCTACGTTAGGTAGTCCTACAATACCAGCTGTTAATGCCATTTCAGTCACTCCTCATCCATATTCTTATCTATTAAAAATCCTGTAAGATCAAAAAACTAGTAAACGGTCGAACCTTTCACAATTATAGAGATAATAGTGGGAAAAGACAAGTGAAGCTTCCAGTGTCCCCCAGGAAAACATTCCAGCAGAAAAAAGCATCCGCTCTTTGGGAAACGAGTGGATGCTCTTGATTACATTCATGTGAACATAAGGTGGATTAGGTCAAAAGAATTATGGGTAAAAAAAGAATACTTATTCTTCTTCACCACTGCTGATGACCTTTTTCATTTTTTTCGCAAAGTCTTTTCTGGGGATCATGACACTGTGACCGCACCCGACACACTTGATACGAATATCCATCCCCATACGGATCACTTTCCAGCGGTTCGTGCCACATGGATGAGGCTTCTTCATTTCTACAATATCATTTAATGTGAATGTCTTTGGTTCCACCGGTTATTCCTCCTTATTCGCTTTCAAGTCTTCTTTGCTTTTCACGGGGGTGAATCTCTTCTTCATCCTTACGTGAATACATCACCATACGAGGGAATGGAATCTCGATACCATGCGCATCCAGGCAAAGTTTTACTTCTTTCCGGATCATTCTGGCCATATACCAGTGCCTCATTGGAACCGTTTCAGCAACTATGCGGATGACGACATCGGATGCTCCAAGAGTTTGAACCCCCAACAGCTCAGGCGGATTCACAAGGTCTTCGTACTTTTGCGGCAAAGCGAGAAGAAGTTCCTGCATCACTTTCTCGGCTTCTTCAATATTTTCTTCGTATGCAATGCTGACATCCACGACTGCGATACTGTTATGGATGGAGAAGTTCGTCACTTCCGTAACATTCCCATTGGGGAAGATATGTAATTCCCCGGTCCAGCTTTTGATCTTTGTCGTTCGCAGGCCGATCTCTTCCACGGTTCCCTCTGCAGAACCGATGCGAACATAATCGCCAACTGAAAATTGATCCTCGAAGATAATGAAAAAACCGGTGATGATATCACGTACCAGATTCTGTGCACCGAAACCGACGGCAAGGCCGACGATCCCGGCACCGGCGATGAGTCCTTTCACATCAATTTCCAGAGTCGATAAAATGGTCATCAGACTGATGAAATAGATCACATAGGTGAGGACGTTTTCCAACAGTTTGGATAATGTCGCCTCCCGTCGTTCAGTGAACTTAAGAGGGGACCGGGAACGGACTTTGAATACGTTTCGAATCGCCGACCTTCCTACCCTTAGGGCAAGATATGTAATGACCATAATGGCAATAATCTTTACAGCACCTGTTCCCAGGGCCATCCACATTTCATTATCTATCAGTTTCTCAGTTGCTTTATTAATGGTGTCATCTACCTTAGTTTTGGTATCATTCGCACTCATATATCGAACCTCCACTTATCATTCAATAAGAAGTATTCCTTATTTTATCAACTTTCCCTCTCCTTGTGTAGATATAACCTCATAAAGTATAGTTTCTAGAAAATTTTTATTTTATGAAAAATCCGACCATATTATGTATGAAAAAAAGAAATCGTCCGTATACTGATAATACTTAAAAATTTGACTGTGGGATAAGGGGCCAGCGACTCAAAGGTCACCCCTCTGAACACATCCAAAGGAGTGGAAGCGATGAATCTAAAAAAAGGACTATTTGAACGAAGATCTGAACCTTTTAGAGTCCTTCATCAGGAAGAGCGTGCGGCACAGGATCTTTCTGTTCAATTGTCGTCGATGCTTCCCACTTATTATCGTACAAGGCCCATCGTGTTTGTCTGTATCGGTACGGACCGCTCGACCGGGGATTCATTGGGGCCTTTGGTCGGCACTTTAATAGAGGAACAGGATATTAAACCATTCCATGTCTATGGAACATTGGATGATCCGATCCATGCCGTCAATCTGGAAGAGAGGCTCAAGGACATTGCTTCTAAGCATACCAATCCCTTTATCATAGGTGTCGATGCCTGTCTCGGACGATTAAAGAGTGTTGGTGCCATTCAGTTGAGTGAAGGCCCTTTGCGCCCGGGAGCAGGAGTGAACAAAGAGCTGCCTGAAGTCGGGGAGATTCATTTGACCGGTATTGTAAATGTCAGTGGATTCATGGAGTTTTTTGTCCTGCAGAATACCCGTTTGAATCTTGTCATGAAAATGGCGAGGACGATTGCGGAAGCGATTGTGCTGGCAGGTCATTCTGTAGAACGGAGAAATGCCGTCAGTATCGAAAAATGGCGGGAAGAATTGCAGCAATAAAGAAGAGAAGGGAGATGGCGCGTTCCGCCATCTCCCTTTTGATTACATATACAAATGATAGGCGTGGATGATTCCGACTACCATGGCCACCACGATGATGCCTGGAAGTAAATTAGCGACTCTGATTTTCGTCACACCCAGAAGGTTGAGACCAATCGCGAAAATCATGATGCCTCCTGTGGACGTCATTTCGACAATATACGCGTCCATCAATTCCTGAGGCACCCATTGATGAATTTGAGTGGCGAATAGGGCGATGATCCCCTGATAAAGGACGACTGGAATGGCTGAGAACATAACACCGATCCCGAGGGTCGTTGTTAGAATTAACGATGTAAACCCATCAATGATCGACTTGGTCAAAAGAACATCATGATCTCCCCTGATCCCGCTATCCAGCGCACCGATAACGGCCATGGCCCCAATGACAAATATCAGGGTGGCGGTGACAAAGCCTTGGGATATGGACGTTTCATTTTTGCTGCCTATCTTTGTTTCCAGCCAGTTCCCAAGGGCATTCAGCCTGTCCTCGAGATTCATCCACTCTCCCCAGGCAGCACCAAGGGCAAGGCTGATGATCACGATGAGAAAGTTCTCGCTTTTCAATCCCATCTGTAACCCAAGAACGATAACCGCGAGTCCGATCGCTTTCATGACCGTTCCCTTCATATCTTCAGGTATGCGGTGCAGGATCTTCCCAAGAAGCGTCCCGATGATAATACAAACTCCATTTACTAGCGTTCCTAAAAGTACCATGACGTTTCCCCTTATGATTATTTCCCAAAGAATAGTATATGTACCATATGGAAGAGGACTGGCTTAAATGGCATGAGATATACCACTTAAGTCAGTCCCTTTTCACAATGATCTTACTGCAATAATTCCAAAATCCGATCCAGGTCTTCCTTCGAAAAGAATTCCAGTTCGATTTTCCCTTTTTTCTTCGATTGTTTGATCGTGACGGTTGTACCGAAGCGCTCACGCAAGAGGGATTCCTGTTCCTGGATGAAGACATCTTTCCGCTCTTTCTTTTTTGTTTCACGTGGAACATTGTCATTGGCTTCTTGAATGATTTTTTCTAATTGACGGACGTTTAATGATTCTTTCAGGATCCGATTGACGATCATGGACAGCTTCTTTTTATCTTTTAATCCAAGAAGGGCACGGCCATGTCCCATTGACAGCTTCCCTTCAGAAATAAGTTCCTGAACGGGTGCAGGAAGGGAGAGTAAGCGAATATGGTTCGCGATATGAGGTCTGCTCTTCCCTAATCGTTTCGCCAGTTCTTCCTGTGTAAGATTTAATTTATCCATCAGCATTTGATAGGCTGCGCCTTCCTCGATCGGCGTCAGGTCCTCGCGCTGAAGGTTTTCCAACACCGCGAGTTCCATCATTTGTTGATCATTCAATTCACGCACGACAACGGGGACGGTCTCTAGCTTAGCCGCTGTAGCTGCACGATAGCGGCGTTCACCGACCACAATCTCATATCCTTTGATGGACTTGCGGACAATGATCGGTTGGAGGATCCCATGCTCCAGGATCGATTCTTTCAGTTCTTCGATTGCCTGCGGCTCAAAGATCTTTCGTGGCTGATAAGGGTTCGGCCTTATTTCTTTCAGGCTCACTTCCTGGACGGACTCTTCATTTTGAGTTGTTTGCATATTGGTAAAGAGAGCATTGATGCCCTTTCCTAAACCTTTAGCCATTCGCCACCACTTCCTTTGCCAGTTCTAAATAAACTTCTGCTCCCCTGGATTTCGCATCATAGATGATAATCGGTTCACCATGACTGGGTGCTTCACTTAATCGAACATTACGTGGGATAATTGTGCGATACACTTTGTCTTGAAAGTATTTTTTCACTTCTTCGATGACCTGGATCCCAAGATTCGTCCTGGCATCAAGCATCGTTAACAATACACCATCAATCATAAGGTCATGATTCAGATGTTTCTGCACTAAACGGACCGTGCTTAACAGCTGACTTAATCCCTCGAGGGCATAATATTCACACTGGACCGGTATGACGACAGCATCCGATGCGGTTAACGCATTGATCGTCAGGAGTCCCAATGAAGGGGGACAATCGATAATGATGAAATCGAATTCGTCCTTTACCTTCTCCAGCGCTTTCTTTAAACGGACTTCACGGGAGATGGTCGGAACCAATTCAATTTCCGCTCCGGCAAGTGAGATCGTTGCAGGGACAATCGATAAGTTCTCTACTTTTGATTGTTTGATCGTGTCTTTAACATCTACATCATCCACTAACACATCATAGATACACTGTTGTACATCCCCTTTTTCAACGCCGACACCACTAGTGGCGTTTCCCTGAGGGTCGATATCTACAAGTAAAACCTTTTTCCCTATATAAGCTAAACAAGCCCCCAAATTGACGGATGTCGTGGTCTTTCCCACTCCGCCCTTCTGGTTTGTAACGGCTACGATTCTGCCCAAGGTTGTCACCTACCTTTTGACTTCCTAAGATTGATTTCATTTTTACACAGTATTCTTTTATTCTATCAAAATTCCCTGTTAATTGTCTGTCAATTTTTCAAAAAGAAGCACCTTTCCATAAATAGGAAAGACTCTGTTGCTCGGTTTCTATCTATCCATGGCTCGCAATAAAAAAAGTGAGAAACGGATCGAATATGTTTCTCACTTTTAGACTACGAATCTATTTTTTTTTTGGAATACGAATGGTGAATTGATAGAATTCCTCGTGCTCTTCTTCTTCTGAGTCGAGATTGATTCCGCTATCGGATACCATGGACAGCGATTGACGAATCGTATTCACGGCAATCCTCATGTCTTTGCTGAAGGCCTTCCGTTTAGGCTTCGGCTTTTGGGTCGTTCCTTCCTGCATTTTCACAACCCGGTCTTCGGTCTGTTTGACATTTAAGCTCTTTTCAATGATTTCTTGAAGTAACTGGATCTGCTTTTCAGCATTCTTCAAAGGAATCAAAGCCCTGGCGTGACGTTCAGTGATTTGTTTATCTAGTAGAGCTGATTGAATTTCTTCTGGAAGCTTTAGGAGACGAAGCTTGTTCGCCACGGTTGATTGTCCTTTTCCTAAGCGTTGAGCAAGGGCTTCTTGAGTTAGATCATGTAATTCCAACAGTTTTCCATATGCGATTGCTTCCTCTATAGGAGAGAGCTCTTCTCTTTGTAAGTTCTCAATTAATGCGACAGAGGCTGTTTCTGTATCATTAAGATTCTTCACAATTGCCGGTACGGTTTCCCAGCCAAGCTTTTGAACGGCCCTGTATCTCCGTTCACCCGCAATGATCTCAAACTGGTCATCATCGTACTGTCTCACCACGATCGGTTGGATGATGCCATGAGTGTGAATCGTTCTGGATAACTCTTCTATCTTTTCATCATTAAACACAGTCCTTGGTTGAAATCGATTCGGGATGATTTGCGAGACCTGGATCTTCCTCACTTCATCACGATCTTCTTCCACTACATTCGACTCTTCAGATTCAACATCTTGCTCCTTTTCACCTAGGCCAAAAAAACGAGAGAAAGGATGCTTCATCTTCCTACACCACCTTTAAGAAACTCCCTTTATTAATATTCTCTAAAATATGTCCATTTCCTGCCTTCTCACTATATGTCGATTATACCATGACCGATGAAGGCAGGAGAGTGACCATACTATTCTAACGGTAATTTATTCGGTGTCCCGGGTTTTCTGGGATATTTGTTAGGCGTTTCTTTCACTTTGTTGATTTTCACGATATTCCGTTCACTTTCCTCTTCAGGAAGAATGAAGGAATACATTTTATCGGTTTGTCCACCAAGTGTCCCGATGGCTTTCTTTGCATTCGACAGCTCTTCATTGACATTGGAAGCCTTCATGGCGACAAATGCTCCACCTTTTTTCACAAGGGGCAGGCATAATTCGCTTAAAACGGACATTCTGGCTACGGCTCTTGCTGTAACCATATCATATTTTTCACGGTGAGCCTTGTTTTTTCCAAATGTCTCTGCACGATCATGATAAAAATGGGTATTGGAAAGTCCCAGTTCATCCGACAAATGATTTAAGAATGTAATGCGCTTATTCAAGGAATCAACAATCGAAATATGTAGATGCGGGAAGCATATTTTAAGCGGGATACTTGGGAAACCGGCACCTGCCCCAACATCACACAGAGATTGAACTTCCGTGAAGTCGACATAAAATGCTGCACTGATTGAATCGTAAAAATGCTTTAAATACACATCTTCTTTGTCAGTGATTGCCGTCAAATTCATTTTTTCGTTCCATTCAACAAGCAATTCATAATAACGTTCAAACTGATCTAATTGCCCGGAAGAAAGGGATATCCCCTTCTCCTCAAGCATTGATTGAAATTCATTTACGTTCATGAAATGATCCTTCCTTTACTTCTATTGATCACCGGATACCTTGGCGATTTTCCCCTGTTCAATGTAGACCATCAAAATGGATACGTCTGCAGGGTTCACGCCTGAAATGCGGGAGGCCTGTGCAAGGGAAAGAGGCTGGACCTCGATCAATTTCTGTCTTGCTTCAGAAGCCAATCCGCTGATTGCACTGTAATCAATGTTATCAGGAATTCGCTTATTTTCCATCTTCTTCATTTTATCGACCTGTTGAAGGGATTTTTCAATATACCCCTCGTATTTAACCTGGATCTCCACTTGTTCTTCTACATCGGGATCATGCTCGATGTCACTTGGGACAAGTGCCTTAATATGGCTGTAATTCATTTCCGGCCGCTTCAGGAGATCAGCCGCCAGTATCCCGTCTTTCAGCTCGCTTCCGCCTGCTTCACGGATAACCCTTTGAGTTTCTTCACTCGGCTTGATGCGCACGGATTCAAGTCGCTTCTTCTCTGCTGATATCGCTTCTTTCTTCGCCGTGAATCGTTCAAAGCGATCCTCTGAGATCAATCCGATCTTATGACCGATATCCGTTAAGCGAAGATCGGCATTATCATGACGGAGCAACAAGCGGTACTCAGCACGTGAAGTCAGAAGACGATACGGTTCGTTCGTCCCTTTTGTCACGAGGTCATCGATCAGTACCCCGATATAAGCATCGGAGCGGCTTAAGATCACTTCGTCTTTATCAAGAGCACGGCAAGCAGCATTGATTCCTGCCATCAATCCTTGTCCAGCCGCTTCTTCATAGCCGGATGTTCCATTGATCTGCCCCGCGGTATAAAGATTTTTAATTTTTTTCGTTTCAAGGGTCGGCCATAATTGCGTTGGTACGATGGAATCATACTCGATGGCATAACCGGCACGCATCATTTGTACTTTCTCAAGACCCGGAATGGTCTGCAGGATTTTTTGCTGTACATCTTCAGGCAGGCTTGTCGATAATCCTTGAACATACACTTCCTGAGTATTTCTTCCTTCCGGCTCGAGGAAGATTTGATGACGCGGCTTGTCGTGGAAACGCACGACTTTATCTTCAATAGAAGGACAGTAACGAGGTCCTGTTCCTTTGATCATACCTGAATACATTGGCGAACGATGTAGATTGTCGTCGATCAGTTGATGAGTCAGTTCATTCGTATACGTCAGCCAGCAAGGAAGTTGATCCGTGATGTATTTGGTCGTTTCATAGCTGAAGGCACGTGGAACGTCATCACCTGGCTGAATCTCCGTTTTCGAATAATCGATGGTCGAACTGTTGACCCGTGGCGGTGTCCCGGTTTTAAACCGGACCGTATCGAAGCCAAGCTCATGCAAGTGATCAGATAATCTGATGGAAGGCTGTTGGTTATTGGGACCGCTTGAATATTTCAAGTCTCCCAGGATGATTTCACCACGAAGGAATGTACCAGTGGTGATGACGACCGTTTTGGCACGGTAGGCGGCACCTGTCATCGTGACAACACCTTTACATTCATCATCCTCCACGATCAATTCCTCAACCATTCCCTGCATCAAGGTCATGTTCGGTTCGTTTTCGATTGTCCGCTTCATTTCATTCTGGTAGAGGAACTTATCTGCCTGCGCGCGCAATGCACGTACAGCAGGACCTTTTCCTGTATTCAACATCCTCATTTGTATATGCGTTTTATCTATATTACGACCCATCTCTCCACCGAGAGCGTCGATTTCCCTTACAACGATCCCCTTTGCCGGTCCACCGACAGACGGATTACACGGCATAAAGGCGACCATATCCAGGTTAATGGTGACCATTAACGTTTTAGCTCCCATACGTGCAGAAGCAAGTCCCGCTTCTACTCCGGCATGGCCAGCACCAATGACAATGACATCATATTGCCCTGCGTCATATTGCATGGTTTGTTATTTCCTCCTTGTAGGACGGATAAGTGCCGTCCACATTATAATAGTGTTTATTTCCCTAAGCAGAACTGGGAAAACAGCTGATCAATCAGGCTTTCATGAACGCTGTCCCCGATGATTTCACCTAATAGTTCCCACGTTCTCGTCAAATCGATCTGTGCAATATCAATCGGTGTCCCCATTTCCACGCTGTCGATCGCTTCATTGATTGCAAGGGAAGCCTGGTTGAGTAAGGCGATATGACGACTGTTGGACACATATGTCATATCCCCCGCTTCAATGGATCCCGCAAAGAATAAGGATGAAATGGCTTCTTCCAGTTCATCGATTCCCTGTTCCTCCAGTAAAGCCGTTGTCACCAGCTGATGATTTTCGGAAAGCTTCCTTACCTTATCTATATCAATCTTCTGAGGCAGATCGGTTTTGTTCACGATGACAATGACGTCCATTCCTCTCACCGCTTCGAATAACTGTTCATCCTCAAAGGTCAATTCATCCGCATAATTGAGTACAAGTAAAATTAAATCGGCTTCCTTCAACACCTGTCTCGAGCGTTCCACGCCGATCCGTTCAACGATGTCTTCAGTCTCACGAATTCCGGCCGTATCAACAAGTCGGAGAGGGACCCCCCTTACATTTACATATTCCTCGATCACATCACGTGTAGTTCCGGGAATATCCGTTACAATGGCTTTGTTTTCGTGAACAAGGCTGTTCAAGAGGGAGGATTTCCCTACATTGGGCCGTCCGATGATCACCGTAGAAAGACCTTCCCTTAAAATCTTCCCTTGTTCAGATGTGCGAACCAGCCGGTCAATTTCATCCCGGACGTGTTTGGATTTTTCCAGAAGCACGTTATGCGTCATCTCTTCTACATCATCATACTCCGGATAATCGATATTCACTTCCACATGGGCAAGGGTTTCAAGGATTTCCTGACGGAGCTTCCTGATCAAATTGGAAAGGCGGCCTTCCATTTGATTCAGGGCTACATTCATGGCCCGGTCGGTTTTCGCCCGAATGAGATCCATCACGGCTTCCGCCTGAGAAAGATCGATTCGACCATTCAGGAAAGCACGCTTCGTGAATTCACCGGGTTCTGCGAGTCTCGCCCCGTTTTTCAACACCAGCTGCAGAACTTTATTCACCGACACAAGTCCTCCGTGGCAGTTGATCTCGATAATGTCTTCACGGGTGAATGTCTTCGGTCCTCTCATCACGGAAACCATGACCTCTTCCACCACTTGATCGGTGTCAGGATCAACGATATGTCCATAATGAATGGTATGGGAGGCAAATTCCTTCATGGAACTCCCTTTCATTCCCTTAAAGACTTTATCACCGATATCGAATGCCTGATCACCGCTCAAACGGACGATGGCGATCGCTCCCTCTCCCATCGGAGTGGATATGGCTGCAATTGTATCTAATTCCATTATGTTCACCTCTCTTATAGCTGACCTATTTATATGAAATATAAAGTATAAAGTAACGTTTCCCCAAATTATTAGAATATCACAATCCGTTTCAATACTAAAGAAAGGAAACCCTTTGTTCGTCACCAAATAATGTTATCCACATAGATAACATCTCATCTCTATTATTTTAACTTATCCACATGTGAATAACAATAAACCGGGGTGAAAATAAGAATAGGCAGGTGGGAAGGAAGGAATGAGTGGAAGGAGAATTCTGGAATGATATTTGCATTCTACAAAAAATGACAATTTACGCCAGCTGTTTCAAAAAAAAAAAACGATCCCCCGAAAGGAATCGTCTCTCATTATTTTGGTGCAATGACAATGTATCGATTGGGTTCTCTTCCCTCTGAATGGGTATCGACCCTTTTGGAATCCACTAAAGCGGAGTGGATCACTTTTCGTTCATAAGAGGGCATCGGTTCCAGTGAAACAGAGCGATTGGTGCGAAGGGCCTTTTCTGCCAACCGTTCCGCAAGCGTTGTCAGCGTCTGCTTCCGTCTTTCCCGATAGTTCTCGGCATCCAACAGGATCGTGATGAACTGACCGGATACACGATTGGCGACCAATTGCGACAAATGTTGAAGAGCATTCAACGTTTGTCCTCTTTTGCCAATCAATAGAGCCATTTTTTCACCGGAAATGTTGAATTCCACATCTCTTCCATCCCGTTTTACTTCTATGGACGCTTCCACGCCCATTTCACGTGCAACGGATAGAAGAAAATTCTTCGCTTCCTCTACCGGATCAACCGCTTTCTTCACTTGGACGACTGCCGGCCTTCCACCGAACAATCCGAATAAACCCTTTTTACCTTGATCAATGACGTCGATCTCTGCTTCTTCTTTGGTGATATTCAGTTGAGACAAGGCTGATTCAATGGCTTCTTCCACCGTTTGACCAGTCGCTTCTACTTCTCTCACTTTTTCTTTCCTCCCGAATTCCCACCAGCTTTGACGGCTTGCGCTTCTTTGATCTCAGGTCCCTTGATGAAGTAGGTTTGAGCAATCATGAATAGATTTCCGACCACCCAGTAAAGGGATAGAGCTGCAGGGAAGTTTATCGCAAAAATGATGATCATGACCGGCATGATATAAAGCATCATGGCCATTTGCGGATTTTGATTCGCTGTACCCGCCATCATTAATTTTTGCTGGATGAACGTTGTCAGACCTGCTACTAAAGGTAAAATATAGTATGGATCCGGATTACCGAGATCGAACCATAAGAAGTTATGCGCTTTGATTTCCTGTGTTCTGACGATCGCATGGTAGAAACCGATCAAGATCGGCATTTGAACGATCAATGGTAAACAACCCGCTAATGGATTTACCCCGTGACTTTGGAATAAAGCCATCGTTTCTTGTTGAAGCTTTTGCTGAGTTTGTGCATCTTTGGAGCTATATTTTTCACGCAGTTTTTTCATTTCAGGTTGTAATGCCTGCATGGCTTTTGAATTTCTCGTTTGTTTGATCATCAATGGCAGAATCGCTAAACGAATGAGCAATGTAACGATGACAATCGCTAATCCGTAAGATCCGCCCATGAACTCTGCAACCATGGTAATCAATTGCGATAAAGGATAGACAATATATTCATTCCATATTCCGCTACTATCAGATGTAATCGGCTTATTGTAATCTGTACAACCTGATAGAATAGCCATTAGCCCAATGATTCCCACCAGGGCTATCATTCTCTTTTTCACCCTTATTTTCCTCCCAACTAATATCTTTCAAATAAAATGTAAACAAGTACCATCATCCCGTACCAAAAAAAGTACAATCCCTCGTATTGTAACATCTTTTCCTTGGCTTGTGATGACGAAACCTGTCATTCTCTCAAAATGTTATGACTTCTTCCTATCATATTTGCCATAAGAAGACCTTTTCAATACTTTTCCTCTTTTTAATACATGGGTGAGACTCCCCTTCACCTCATGGAAATTCATTTCGGCCGCCGGTTTTCTGGCGATGATAAGATAGTCGTACTGATCGTGCACCTCTTCTTGTAATTCTAAGAAAGCCTGCCTCACGTAACGCTTGATCTGATTACGGCACACAGCATTCCCGATTTTCTTACTGACGGAAATCCCGATTCGAAATGGCTGAGGCTCTTCCTTCTTTAATAGATACAAGACGAATTGACGATTCGCGAAGGATGTTCCTTTTTTAAATATTTCCTGGAACTCTTTATTTTTCTTTACTCTTTGTTCTTTCCGCATGGACCACACCTAATTTTCATTTTTGTCTTGATCTAACCTCGACATTATTGGCTCATTCATATGAAATTATAAGTACTTTTTCTCGTTAACCAAAATACGAACGAGCCAAACCGTCTGATCTCCTAATAGAAAGGAAAAAAAAGACCACTGAGTCAGTTCAGTGGTCTAGGCAGATAATACTTTTCTTCCTTTGCTGCGACGGCGAGCTAAAACATTGCGTCCGTTTTTAGAGCTCATGCGTGCACGGAAACCGTGATTCTTTTTTCTTTTGCGGTTATTTGGTTGAAACGTTCTTTTCATCTATGACACCTCCCTGAAGGATATCTTTAAAAAAGTTAAAGACATTCCTCACTATTATAAAGACGGTACCCATAAAAAGTCAACACTCAGATTATTTTTCTTTTTAAGTGTTAGTTAATCAGTCTTCTCTCATTTGCTATGAGCCAGTGGTGGTTGATTTCCTTCGATCGTCATGTCTCTCCAAGAACACTCAAATTACTCATTCTCATTTTCCTTCTACAAACCCTATCCCATTTTTCTATTCAACGTGCCTGTGGATAGGATTCGACATGGTTTTAAATTATCCACAACACATACTGACAACTTTTTCACAAGTTCTTGGGTTGTGGACAATTTCATTCCACAAGGTGTGGGGGGTTGTGGATAAAATTTAAAAAGCATTGCACCTCTAAGGATATTTTGATATGATTATTGTGTTTTCACTCTTGATAACTGTGTTTACAGAAATAACTTATCCACAAAATGTGGATATCATGTGGGTAACTTATACAGAGGGTTTGTAAAACGTTGTCCACAAGTGGTGGATAATGTCGAAAAACCATTTTCCTTCCTTATTATATATATTTTCCACATTCAACGAATTGTATTTTTATAAAATAGCGTGAGTTTAAGGAATGTATAGCGCGTAATGATTATACAGAAGTTATACAAACTAAAAAAAGGAGGGATCAGGATTGGAGAATATCGGGGATCTTTGGAGCAAGGCCTTAGAAAATATCGAAAAAAAGATCAGTAAACCAAGCTTTGATACTTGGTTGAAATCAACTAAGGCCCATTCCATTCAAGGGGACACCCTTGTGATTACAGCTCCAAATGAATTTGCTAGAGATTGGCTGGAAGGCCGTTACTCTCAGCTAATCTCAGGGGTTTTGTATGATATTACGGGCGAAGAATTAGTCGTGAAATTTATCATTCCCCAAAACCAGGAGCCGGAAGAGTTTGATATTCAAATACCGCCAAAGTCGATGAAGGATGATGATCAGCAGGATATCAACCAAAATATGCTGAACGCAAAATACACTTTCGACACGTTTGTTATCGGTTCGGGCAACCGGTTCGCCCATGCCGCTTCTTTGGCTGTGGCTGAAGCACCTGCCAAAGCCTATAATCCCTTGTTTATTTATGGGGGAGTCGGTCTTGGAAAAACTCACTTGATGCATGCCATCGGCCATTATGTACTTGAGCATAATCCCGCTGCAAAAGTGGTTTACTTGTCATCTGAAAAATTCACCAACGAATTCATTAACTCCATCAGGGATAATAAAGCAGTCGATTTCCGCAACAAATACCGGAATGTTGACGTTTTATTAATCGATGATATTCAATTTTTAGCCGGTAAAGAACAAACACAAGAGGAATTTTTCCATACTTTTAATACCCTACATGAAGAAAGCAAACAAATTGTCATTTCCAGTGATCGGCCACCAAAGGAAATCCCGACACTTGAAGATAGACTTCGTTCCCGATTCGAATGGGGGCTTATAACAGATATCACTCCACCGGATCTCGAGACGAGAATTGCGATTTTACGAAAGAAAGCAAAGGCTGAAGGACTGGATATTCCAAATGAAGCCATGCTTTATATAGCTAATCAGATCGATTCAAATATTCGTGAGTTAGAAGGCGCATTGATCCGTGTCGTTGCGTACTCTTCTCTTATAAATAAAGACATCAATGCAGATCTTGCAGCCGAGGCTTTGAAAGATATCATTCCAAGCTCGAAGCCAAGGGCGATTACCATCCAGGAAATTCAACGTGTCGTTGGTGAGCACTTCAATGTGAAGCTCGAGGACTTTAAAGCGAAGAAACGAACAAAGTCCATCGCATTCCCGAGGCAAATCGCCATGTATTTATCGAGGGAAATGACGGATTCCTCCCTTCCAAAGATCGGGGAAGAGTTTGGCGGACGTGATCACACGACTGTCATTCATGCCCATGAGAAGATCAGTACATTACTCGGAACGGATGCACTTCTTCAGCAGCAATTGAAGGAAATTCGTGAAACATTGAAGGCCTGATTCTACACACAACCAAACTGGATAATGTGAATAACTTTGACTAACTAGCACACAGTCTGTCCACATGTGGATAGGCTGTGTTTACGTTCGATTCACACACTTATCCACATATCAACAGGCCCTACTACTTCTATTACTATTTTTTAAATAAATTATTAGTATATGATTCAGTCCATAAAATTATGTGCAAATTGGAGGAATAAATCATGAAATTTGTTATTCAAAGGGACTATCTTGTCCAGAGCGTCCAGGACGTCATGAAAGCTGTCACATCAAGAACGACTATTCCCATCCTGACCGGTATCAAGATCATTGCCACTGAAGATGGAGTTACATTGACTGGTAGTGATTCGGATATTTCGATTGAATCCTTTATCCCGAATGAGGAAGAAGGCACTGAAATTGTTGGGATCATGGAAACAGGAGGCATTGTCCTCCAAGCAAAATTCTTTAGTGAAATCGTTAAAAAATTACCGAAAGATACGGTGGAAATCGAAGTTCAAAGTCACTTCCAGACAGTCATCCGATCAGGACAGGCGGAATTCAATTTAAACGGTTTGGATCCTGAAGAATATCCTCATCTTCCACAAATTGAAGAAGGAAACGGAATTAAAGTGTCAACGGATCTTCTTAAAACAATGATCAGACAAACCGTATTCGCAGTGTCCACCTCAGAAACACGCCCCATCTTGACAGGTGTAAACTGTCAGATCGAAGACGGGGAGTTAAGCTGTATTGCAACAGATAGTCACAGGCTTGCCATGAGAAAAGCACCGATCGAAACCAATCATGATGCTTCTTACAATATCGTGATTCCAGGAAAGAGCTTAAATGAGTTGAACAAGATCCTTGATGACACGGATGAACCGGTTGAAATCGTCATTACGGAAAACCAGGTCCTGTTCAAGGCAAAACACTTATTATTCTTCTCAAGACTATTAGAGGGGAACTATCCCGACACAAGCCGATTGATTCCATCTGATACGAAAACAGAATTGACCCTTAATACAAAAGAATTTTTACAAGCGATCGATCGTGCATCGCTGCTTGCGAGAGAAGGCCGGAACAACGTCGTGAAACTTTCGACCCTTGATGGTGGAATCATTGAAATTTCGTCAAACACTCCTGAAATCGGGAAAGTCATCGAGCAGGTGGAAAGCCAATCGGTGGAAGGCGAAGAACTGAAAATCTCTTTCAGCGCAAAATATATGATGGACGCGTTAAAAGCGATTGAAGGAACGGAAATTCATGTAAACTTTACAGGAGCGATGAGACCGTTCGTCTTGAAGCCGCTTCATGATGACTCCATCCTTCAGCTGATTCTTCCTGTAAGAACGTACTAAAAATCAAAAGCCAACACCTTCGAAAAAGTTCAGGTGTTGGCTTTTTACATTTAGGGGATCCTTCGGAAATCAACTGCGACCATTTTCTCCATTTTTCGTTAGTTGTGACTTAACTCCATTTAGAGTAAAATAATATATTAGAGACTTTATACGGAAAGTAGTGATTTTAGTGGCGAAAGAGATCACCATCGAAACAGAAATCATCACATTGGGACAATTCCTGAAGCTTGCTGAAGTGATTCAGTCCGGTGGGATGGCGAAATGGTTCTTAAGTGAATATGAAGTATACATAAACGGGGAACAAGACCAAAGAAGAGGGAGAAAACTTACGGTTGGAGACAAAGTTGAAATTCCTGAAGTTGGGGTCTTTGTGGTTGCTGGAGAATAATAAAGGGTGTTATGTCCATGTATATTGAACAATTGGAATTAAGAAACTACCGTAATTACGAGTCAATCGACGTGAGTTTCGAAAATAAGGTGAACGTCATTCTTGGAGAAAATGCCCAGGGGAAGACGAATATCATGGAGTCTATCTATGTCCTGGCCATGGCTAAATCCCACCGTACCTCGAATGATAAAGATTTAATCCGTTGGGACCAGGAATATGCTAAAATAAAAGGTAGGATTCAGAAATATAACGGTGGTTTACCTTTGGAGCTGATCCTGTCCAAAAAAGGGAAAAAGGCGAAGAGTAATCACCTTGAACAGTCTAAATTGAGTCAATATGTCGGGAATATGAATGTTGTCATGTTTGCACCTGAAGATCTACATTTGGTAAAAGGGAGCCCTCAAGTCAGGCGCCGTTTTATTGATATGGAAATCGGTCAGGTTTCTCCTGTTTATTTACATGATATCAGCCTTTATCAAAAAATATTACAGCAGCGGAACCATTATTTAAAACAGTTGCAGACGAGAAAACAAAAAGACCAGACGATGCTTGATGTCTTGACGGAACAGTTCATCGAGATGGCGGTGAAGATTACGAAGAAACGATTTGAGTTCGTTCAATTGTTGGAAAGTTGGGCGAAGCCGATCCATTCAGGGATTTCAAGAAACCTGGAAACGTTGGAAATCGTATATAAACCGTCTTTGGATGTATCAGATAATCAAGAATGGTCAAAAATGGTAGATATATATGAGCAGAAATTCAATGATATACGGGAACGGGAAATCGATCGTGGTGTGACCCTTGTCGGGCCGCATCGTGATGATCTTCAATTCATTGTGAATGACAGGGATGTTCAAACATTCGGGTCACAGGGGCAGCAACGGACGACAGCCCTCTCTGTGAAGCTTGCAGAAATCGAGCTGATTCATTCTGAAATTAAAGAGTATCCCATTTTACTTCTGGATGATGTGTTGTCTGAGTTGGATGATTATCGTCAGTCTCACTTATTAAATACCATTCAGGGGAAAGTTCAAACCTTCGTCACCACAACCAATGTGGACGGGATTGATCATCAAACCTTAAACGAGGCGACTACGTTCGAAGTGGAAGCCGGATCCATGAAAAGATTGAAATGAGGTGTTACCTTGTACATACATGTTGGAGAAGATGTCATGGTACGTACAGATGAAATCATCGCAATTATTGATCGAGACACCGTTCAATTTTCAGAGGAAATTCAACATTTTCTAAAAACGAAAGATCATAACCTTTGCAATCTTGCAAAGGGTTCATATAAATCTCTTGTTATCACAACGGGCCAGTTGTATCTTTCACCGCTGGCATCAAGTACGTTAAAGAAGCGATCAAAGAAATACTCAAACTATGAGAATTTATTATAGAAATATAAAGCCCTGAAGGTTAGAAAGTGTAGGTGAATCAGTATGGCTATAGAACAAAATCAAGCGCAAGGCGGCTCCTATGATGAAAATCAGATTCAGGTTTTAGAAGGTTTAGAGGCCGTTCGGAAAAGACCGGGTATGTATATTGGATCAACAAGCGGCAGAGGTCTGCATCACTTGGTGTGGGAAATCGTTGATAACAGTATTGATGAAGCATTAGCCGGACACTGTAGCGAAATCGAAGTCATTATTGAAGAGGATAACAGTATCACTGTGACGGATAATGGACGAGGGATTCCGGTCGGTATCCACGAAAAAATGGGACGTCCTGCCGTAGAGGTCATCATGACGGTCCTTCACGCAGGCGGTAAGTTCGGAGGCGGCGGATATAAAGTATCCGGCGGTCTGCACGGAGTAGGAGCGTCGGTTGTTAATGCCCTTTCCACAGAACTTGAGGTACATGTCCATCGTGATGGGAACATCTACTATCAGAAATTCGAAAAAGGTGTTCCGAGCTTCGACCTTAAAGTGGTCGGAGAAACGGATAAGACCGGGACGATCATTCATTTCACTCCAGATCCCGAAATCTTTACTGAAACGACGGAATACGATTATGACACACTGGCAAACCGTATTCGTGAATTGGCGTTCTTAAACAGAGGGATCCAGATCAGTATTGAAGATAAGCGCGGAGAAGGGAAAAGACGGGACTACCATTATGAAGGTGGAATCAAGTCCTACGTTGAGCACCTTAACCGTTCGAAGGAAGTCATCCATGAAGAACCGATTTACATTGAGGGGGAAAAGGATGATATCACCGTTGAAATCGCCCTTCAATACAATGACGGTTTCGCAAGCAATCTTTACTCATTCGCCAATAACATCCATACCCATGAAGGTGGAACCCATGAGTCTGGATTTAAAACGGCTTTAACGAGGGTCATCAATGATTACGCCCGTAAAAATAATGTATTCAGAGAGAACGACGCGAATCTTTCAGGGGAAGATGTCCGGGAAGGTCTGACAGCCATCATCTCGATTAAACATCCTGACCCTCAATTTGAAGGTCAGACGAAAACAAAACTCGGGAACTCGGAAGCAAGGACAATCACGGATTCTCTTTTCTCAGAGCATCTGGAAACATTCTTACTTGAAAACCCGGTTGTTGCCCGAAAGGTCGTTGAAAAAGGCCTGATGGCTGCCCGTGCCCGATTGGCTGCGAAAAAAGCAAGGGAGCTTACCCGCCGTAAGAGTGCCCTGGAAATCTCGAGCCTGCCTGGTAAACTGGCTGACTGTTCATCCAAGGACCCAAGCATCAGCGAAATCTATGTGGTTGAGGGTGACTCAGCCGGTGGATCGGCCAAACAGGGACGTGATCGTCACTTCCAGGCCATCCTTCCACTGCGTGGTAAAATCATCAACGTTGAAAAGGCACGTCTTGATAAGATCCTTTCTAATAACGAGGTCCGTGCGATCATTACAGCTCTCGGGACTGGTATTGGTGAAGACTTCAATCTGGCGAAAGCAAGATACCATAAAATCGTGATCATGACCGATGCCGACGTTGATGGCGCTCATATTCGCACACTTTTATTAACGTTCTTCTATCGTTACATGAGAAATATCATTGAAGCAGGTTATATTTACATCGCTCAACCACCTTTGTACAAAATACAACAAGGGAAGAAGATCGAGTACGCCTACAATGATAAAGAACTGGATCGAATACTTGCAGAAATTTCTCCGACGCCTAAACCTGGAATCCAGCGTTACAAAGGTCTTGGAGAGATGAATCCAGAGCAGCTATGGGAAACAACAATGGATCCAGAAACAAGGACCCTGCTGCAGGTAAGCCTTCAAGATGCGATCGAAGCCGACGAAACCTTTGATATCCTGATGGGTGACAAAGTAGAGCCGAGACGTAACTTCATCGAAGAAAACGCAGCTTACGTCAAGAACTTGGATATCTAAAATGAAATAAACAGGATAGACCTGGGTGCTATCCTGTCTTTTACATAGCGGACAAGGTAAAGAGTGAGAAAGGTATAAATCTTTCTTTAAAAGGAGGTCCCTTTTACTATGGCAGAAACACCAAGATCGAATGTTAAAGAGATTAATATAAGTAGTGAAATGCGCTCGTCTTTCCTGGATTATGCGATGAGCGTTATTGTTTCACGTGCCCTACCAGATGCACGTGATGGCCTTAAGCCCGTCCATCGCCGTATTTTATATGCGATGAATGACCTCGGGATGACGTCTGACAAAGCGTACAAGAAATCAGCACGTATCGTCGGTGAAGTAATCGGTAAGTATCACCCTCATGGTGACTCGGCTGTTTATGACACCATGGTCCGGATGGCACAGGATTTCAACTATCGCTATATGCTGGTTGACGGTCACGGTAACTTCGGTTCTGTGGACGGTGACGCCGCAGCGGCCATGCGTTATACAGAAGCACGTATGTCCAAGATTTCTATGGAGCTCATTCGTGACATCAATAAAGACACAATTGATTATAAAGATAACTATGATGGCACGGAGCGGGAGCCGGAAGTATTACCTGCCCGTTTCCCTAACCTTTTGGTTAACGGTTCTTCAGGAATCGCCGTAGGGATGGCAACGAATATCCCTCCCCATAATCTTGGAGAGGTCATCGATGGGATCCTGGCATTAAGTAAAGATCCTGATATTACGATCCAAGAGCTGATGGAATTCATCTACGGACCTGACTTCCCTACTGCCGGTCTGATTGTAGGAAGAAGCGGAATCCGTCGCGCTTACGAAACGGGTAAAGGCTCCATCACCATGCGTGCCCGTGTGGAAATCGAAACAAAGAGCAATGGAAAAGAAACGATCATCGTTCATCAAATCCCTTATCAGGTGAATAAAGCGAGATTAATTGAGAAGATTGCGGATCTTGTCAGGGATAAGAAGATCGATGGCATCACGGATCTACGTGATGAATCGGATCGTAACGGTATGCGGATCGTCATTGAAGTAAGAAAAGACGCCAATGCGAACGTCCTGCTTAATAATTTATATAAACAAACGGCACTTCAAACAAGCTTCGGGATCAATCTTCTGGCACTTGTAGACGGTCAGCCGAAGGTATTGAACTTAAAAGAATGTCTCTATCACTATCTTCAGCATCAACGCGTCGTCATTCGCCGCAGAACGGAATTTGAATTGCGTAAAGCAGAAGCAAGGGCTCATATATTAGAAGGTCTTAGGATTGCCCTTGATCATATTGATGAAATCATTGCCCTTATCCGCGGTTCACAAACAACAGAGCTTGCGAAACAAGGGTTGATGGAGAACTTCTCCCTATCCGATAAGCAGGCCCAGGCGATCCTGGACATGCGTCTTCAACGCCTAACTGGTTTAGAACGTGAAAAAATTGAAGATGAGTACCAGGAACTGGTGAAGCTGATTGCTGAACTAAAAGCGATCCTTGCAGATGACGAAAAGGTCCTTGAAATCATCCGTGAAGAACTGATCGAAATCAAAGAACGCTTCAATGATGAAAGAAGATCTGAAATTGTAGCGGGTGGAATCGAGAACATCGAGGATGAGGATTTGATCCCTAGAGAAAACATCGTCGTTTCCCTCACCCATAACGGTTATATCAAGCGTCTCCCGGTTTCGACCTACCGCAGTCAAAAACGTGGCGGAAGAGGGATCCAGGGTATGGGGACCAATGATGAAGACTTCGTCGAACATCTATTGACGACTTCCACTCATGACACGATTCTCTTCTTTACGAATAAAGGAAAAGCGTATCGTGCAAAAGGATATGAAATTCCTGAGTTCAGCCGTACTGCGAAAGGACTTCCGATCATCAATCTCCTCGGAGTGGAAAAAGATGAGTGGATCAATGCCATGATCCGGGTTGAAGAATTTGTGGATGATTGGTATTTATTCTTTACGACGAAGCAAGGAATCTCAAAACGTACGCCGGTATCAGATTTCGCCAATATCCGGACGAACGGGCTGATCGCCATCAACCTTCGGGAAAATGACGAACTGATTTCCGTCAAACTGACAGATGGCGAAAAAGATATGATCATCGGAACGAAGCAGGGTATGCTGATCCGTTTCCCTGAAACAGACGTTCGTTCCATGGGAAGAACCGCCACTGGAGTAAAGGGAATCAATCTCAGTGATGATGATATCGTTGTCGGTATGGAGATCCTTGAAGACAAGAGTGATGTCCTGGTTGTCACGGTAAATGGTTACGGTAAACGTACTCCAGCCAGTGAATATAGAGTCCAAACCCGTGGTGGTAAAGGATTGAAGACATGTAATGTGACTGAGCGTAATGGAGAACTCGTCTCTGTCAAAGCCGTCACAGGCGAAGAAGACTTAATGATCATCACCGCCCATGGTGTCCTCATCCGTATGGACGTCAATGACATTTCCACAACGGGACGTAACACCCAAGGGGTCAAGCTGATCCGTCTTCAAGAAAGTGAATTCGTTTCAACCGTTGCCAAAGTTGAAAAAGAAGATGAAGAAGAAACGGAAGCACCGTTGGAAACTGTTGAAGAAATGGAACAGCACGACTTGGAAGACCAACCAGCTTCTGATGAGGCTGATGAAGACACAGAAGAATAAATAATAGAGTAAGCTATTTTCAGTAATGGGCATCCATACTGGAAATAGCTTATTTTTTTATCAGGTACCTATTTATTTTTTGAAAATAACAACTATACCCCGACAATTTTGGTAAAATAAACTAAAAGACAGTCGTGAGGTGTGTATAGTTGAAGGTCCATCGTGGCGAAATACAATTAGGCTGCATCGTAGCAGAGGATATCATGGGATTGGCAGCAAACCCGATCATTCCGAAGAATACGGTGCTGGAAGAAGAACATTTGAATATCCTGCAAGCATTCCATATCAACGAGTTATTCATAGAGAAGACAAAAGCCGACGGGAACCCATTCAAGTCACCTCTTTCTTCTGATAAAATCTCGGATCAGGAAGAGACAAATTCACAGGAGACAATGGGATTTGTTGACCTTTACTTAACGACAGTAAAGGAATACAAGAAGGAATTCTTGAATTGGCAGTCGGGTACGGCCGTTAATGTGGCAAGAGTGAGAGAACTCATCCTCCCCGTTATTCAAGAGGTGGAACAAAATCATATCTACATATATTCCCTTCCTCACTATTCAACGAAGAAAGAATATCTCCATCATCACTCTGTTTCAGTCAGTATCATCAGTGCGTTAATAGGGAAGAAGATCGGTTTGCAATCGGGACAGATCAATCAATTGGCATTAGCGGGAGCACTGGCTGACTGTGGAATGGCGAAGGTTAGTCCCCACATATTATCCAAGGATCAGCCCCTGACAGAGAGTGAATTTAAAGAAGTGAAGCTACATACAGCAAATGGGTATAAGATGGTCAAAGACACTCCACTATTAAAAACGGAAACTAAACTTGCGATCTTTCAGCATCATGAACGTTTTGATGGAACAGGATATCCTGCATCCGAAAAGAGCGAACGCATTCATCTCTATTCACAGATTGTCGGGATTGCCGACGTGTTTCATGCCATGACATCAGAGAGAATGTATAGAAGCAAGCAGCCGATCTTCAAAGTATTGGATATGATCAGCAAAGACTTGTTTGGTAAATTTGATATTAAAGTAGTGGAAGGGCTCCTTCAATTAATGGGAGACTTAAGAACCGGTACCCCGGTAAGGTTATCAACGGGAGAGTTTGGAGAAGTCATCTATACCAAACCGAACGCATTCACCAGCCCGCTCGTTAAACTCAAGACAGATGAAATAGTAGATTTATCCCAGCATAAGAACATCTATATTACAGAGGTTTTTATTTAAGATCGTCTACGATTTAGCTTCAAAATGAAAAAAGTCGCAGGTTATTGAAAT